>JAVKSW010000434.1:0-3202 GCA_039583505.1 Bryobacteraceae bacterium
ATGGCCGCGGCGTGATGTTCATAAAGCTGCAGATAGGCCGCTTCGGCCTCGGCCACCGTGGACGAGAGAATGGTCCTCACAATCCTGCGCTGCTCGTCGCGGAATAGGGATCGAAGTGAATAGATCCTGTCTCCGAAACGCTTGTCGAGCAGCCGAACAACTTCCGGAATATCGACCCGCGCGAACGATTCGCTAATCGCCACCAGCATTTCCTTGTAACTGCCGGTGCCGTCCGCTTTTTGCACGCCGCCCGCCACGTTATGGTCGCCGAAGTGCACCACCCAAAAAGTCAGATCTTCCGAGTCCTGCGTTACTTTCGAAGTGAACCGCGCTTGACCGATCGCCATGCGCAATTTTCCCGCCTCCCCCGTGTGATAGTCGAGCCGCTTGACGCTATACGAAAAAACGTCGGTTCGCTCGCCATACGGCGCGAAGAGCGAGCTGATGGAATAATGCGCGCCCACCTTTTCGAGGTCCACCATCGAGGGCTTTACATACTTTTGGTAGATTTTTGCGCCATCGCCATATTCCGGGAGGTTACTTTTCGCCGCGGAAAGCTTCGCGAGGAACTGCTCCTCGATGGAGTCGCCAAAGAGCTGTTCGGCCAACTGAACCACGCGCCCCGCATACTGAATCACCTGCACGGTTTCGATGCCCGACAGCTCATCGAAAAACCAGCCGCAACTGGTGTACATGAGCATCGCGTGGCGCTGTAGCTCCATCAGTTTCCAAACCAGCACTTGCTCTTCGGCGTTCAGTGGTCGACTAAAATGCTCTTCACCGAAGCTCTGTCTGGCTTCAGGAGCGCGATTCAGCACGACGCCGATATATCCGTCTCGCGCCGCCCAGGGATCGCGCAGAAGCGTCGATGCTAGCGCCTCGAAATGCGGATTGACGCCGTCGCGCAGCCAATCGAGCGCCTCGCGAAGCGGCTTGCGCCACTCCTGGTTCCAACCAACACGCCCCGAATTACAACCGCAGTTGCTGCGCCATCGCTCCACCCCATGCACGCAGCTCCAGGACGTGTTCTCGTGGATTTGCACTTCTTGCACCGGCGGATGTTTCTCGAGAAACTCGCCGTAATTCGTGATCTCGTACGACTTCTTTGATTCGATGTAATCGAGCGCATAGGCCAGCGCCATTTCGCCGTGCTTGTGATGATGACCGTATGTCTCACCATCGGTCGCGATATGAGCCAGTTGCGGCCAGCTTCGCCCGTCCGAGAAAGCGCCTACCAGCCGCTTGGCGAACTTCTCGCCATTGTCGAGCAGCTTCTCGAAGGCAACCGCCTGCGAAATAGGCCCGTCGTAGAAAAAAAGATTGATCGTCTTTCCGCTCGGAGCTTTCAACACGTATGCGCGGGTCGGATCGATCTTCGAACCGCTCACGTCTTGCCAATCGCCGCCTTCGATAGGGCGCACTGCCTTGGCCTGGTGAGGAGCAAGGATCGCGAAGGTGAGCCCAGCTTCAGCCATTAAGTCCAGCGATTCCAAATCCACCGCGGTCTCCGGCAGCCACATGCCTTCCGGCATTCGTCCAAAGCGGCTTACGAAATCCTCGAAGCCCCAGCGCACTTGCGTTCTCTTGTCGCGCGCATTGGCAAGCGGCATGATGATGTGGTTGTACGCCTGCGCCATTGCGGACCCGTGTCCGGAGAAAAGCTTCTGACTCTGCCGGTCGGCTTCTAATATTCCTTTGTAAGTTTCCGGCGCGTGTTCCACTGCCCAGGAAAGCAGCGTGGGGCCGAAGTTGAAGCTGATTCTCGAATAATTGTTGACGATGCGCGTGATTCGCTGCGCCTCGTCAAGAATGCGCGCCGCCAAGTTCGGCGCATAGCACTCCGCCGCAATGCGCTCGTTCCAATCGTGGTACGGATAGGCTGAATCCTGAAGCTCAATTTGCTCGAGCCAGGGGTTTTCGCGCGGAGGCTGATAAAAATGGCAATGAATGCAAAGATAATTCATCCGCGTAGCATGTAGGTGCCGGCAATATCACTTAACAATCGAGACGCGCCCCCTGAGCAAGTCGACACAGGTTTTTGCGCGGCCCTCAACTCGCGGGAAGTGAGATAGTAAAAACCGCGCCGCTCGATCGTTCGCGATTCTCGGCCAGCACCCGGCCTGAATATTTCTTAACGATCGACGCCACAATGTGAAGCCCCAGCCCCGCGCGCCCAATGCTGTTGTTCTTGCTGCTGTTGGTCTTTGTCGATACGTTCGGACGAAACATTCGCGGCAGAAGGTCGGCGGGAATTCCCGGTCCATTATCAGAGACACTAATCGATAAAGATCCTTCCACGTGTTGGACTGAAATGTCAATACGTCCCGGCTTGTGCATGATTTGAGCGGCATTGAGAAAGAGATTCGCGAACACGCGCTCCCAATCCTTCGCCGAACCCGGCAAACGGACGTCGGCTGGTATCTGGCGCACGAATCTCATGCGCGGCTTGCGAGCGGCGATGCAGTAATCGGTCACCGATTGAATCGCAACGTCGATAATTGCCGCCAGGTTTGGCGTACTGTCGGGAATTGCGCCCAGCAGACGTTTTCCACGATTCACGCTTCGGCATAGCGTTGCAGCCAGCGGCTTCCAGCGCCTGTCCGTCTTCAGCAAATCCGCGGCTTCCGTGATGGTTTCGAAAACACTATTCAGATCGTGAATCAGGCTCTCATGGGTGAGATCCGATTCAGGTGCGTCATCCATCTCGAAATCCCTTACTGCGTAATCTGGCGAAGAGTGTCATAGAACTCCGGAAACGAGACCGAAGCCGCTTCTGCGTTTTCAATCAGGCATTGGCCGTCGGCAGCAAGCGCGGCGATGGAAAAAGCCATGGCGATACGATGATCGCCGCAGGACTGAATTTCAGCCGCGCGAAATCTCTGTTTCCCCGGAATCTCGAGGCCGTCCTGCGTCGTTTCTACCTCGATGCTCATCCGTTCGAGATTTTGCGCAATGGTCTCGATACGATCCGTTTCTTTCACGCGCAGCTCGCCCGCATCTTTCACGACCAGCCCTTCTTCGCTGACGGCGCCCAGCACCGCGAGCGCGGGAATCTCATCGATAAGAGCGGCAGTCGTGGCGCCCTCGATCGTTCCACCGCGAATCCGCGAAGTCTTGATCTGCAGGTTTCCGATCAGCTCTCCATTCACCTCTTCGAGGCTCAGAAGCTTGATCTGAGCGCCCATGCTCCGCAGCACGTCGA
>JAVKSW010000435.1:0-3192 GCA_039583505.1 Bryobacteraceae bacterium
GGCGTGCGCGATATCCGATACCTGCTGGAACGCGCGTAAGCATCATCATCGCCTCTGGCGGCAAGCTCGAGGTGCTTCGAGCCAATCTCGATAGCCTGTTTCGAAAAACCGCATACCCGAACTATGAAGTCGTCGTTATCGATAACTCGAGAAGCAGCGCAATCGAGAAGTACGTACGTGGCTTGCGGCCTGCGGGGCGTACTGTTCGTTATATCGATTGGCGCAACAAGCCGTTCAACTACTCGGAAATCAACAACGCCGCTTCACGGCAGTGCGATTCGCCGGTCTTGCTGTTCCTGAACGACGACACGTCCGTTATCGCGCCTGATTGGCTCGAAGCCATGGTGGAGCTGGTGATGCGTCCGGAAGTTGGTGTCGTCGGCGCCAAGCTTCTCTATCCGGACGGTCGGATTCAACACGCTGGTGTTGTCATGGGCCTATTCGACAATTGTGGTCACGCCTTTAAGGGTCTTGATGGCAGCATCAGCCACTACTTCGATTTTTCGGATATCATCCGCAACGTGAGCGCTGTCACCGGGGCCTGTCTTATGACCAAAGCCGAGGTCTTCTGGCAGGTAGCCGGTTTTGACGAAGCCGATTTTGCGGTCGCCTTCAACGATATCGATCTCTGTCTGAAGATAGGCAGTCTGGATTACAGCGTTCTGTATACGCCTCACGCTGTCCTCTACCATCACGAGGCGTTTTCCAAAAAATCAAAGGACTTGATCCCTCATCCGGAAGAGGTCGCGCGCATGCAGTTCAAGTGGGAAAAAGTCATTGCTGCCGACCCGTATTACAGTCCGAACCTCGCGCGCAATGACGAGGACTTTTCGCTGAGAACGCGTTGGTGAACCGCGCTTGCTATTGCCGGAACACGATTGGTCGGAACAGGATGCTCACGTCGCCGCTGATGGGCTGGGCGAGCGCTAAGACGCTAGGGAACTCAGGCATCGAAATATTGTTCGCCTGCAGGCGCGATGGGTCGCCGACGAACGATGCATCCCCATCCCGCACTGAATAATCGGTAATACGTCCATTGCCGTCCAGGCTGAGTGTAACCATCACCGCTGAGCGAAGCTGGACCGGCACCAGGTTTGCGTCCACGTGATTCGCGTACATCACCGGTACTTCATAGCTCACCATTTGACTGGTCCCCTCGATCGTAAAGGCCAACGCGCCGAATAGAACGAGGCTCGAAAGCACGCCCCCTGTCGCCGGAATGGTCAGTGGCCGCATAATCTCGTTGAAGCGGAATCTCCATTGATCCCACACGCGCTTCCACGATCCGCCGCGATGGTCCACAACCGCCTGTCGTTCGCGAGACGCCACCACCTGCAACGCGCTCCGCAAGTCAGCCGGAGTAGCAGGCTCAGGCAATTCCGCAAGCGCGGAACGGACCGAACGGATTTCTTCGAAGCGAAGCGAACACGACGCGCACTCCTTCAAGTGCGTTTCCAACCGGGACCGTTCCGTCCCGCGTAGCGTCCCGTCGGCATAATCAGCGGTCCGGTGCTTGGCACTCCAACAGATCATGGGTGTTCCACTCTTTGCGATCAATAACCAGCCATTACTTCAGCCAACCCCTGCTCGGGCCGCTGAGTGAGTTCCTTGCGCAACGCCTCGCGGCCGCGCAAGATTCTCGATTTAACCGTTCCGAGGGAGACTTGCAGAACGTCGGCAATCTCCTCGTATGTCAGATTCTGAACGTCTCGCAGAACAACAGCCGTCCGGAATACCGGTTTGATTCTAGTCAACGCCCGCTCGACCAGTCTGCGGGTTTGGCTATCCAACGCTTGGTCGTAAGGTGAGCGGCCTGGATCCCGGGCAAATTCAAGCGACCCATTGCGCTCCGCCCCATCGCTCTCGATCGAAACTTCGCGGCGGCAATGGCGAACCCACCAGCGCCTGTGATTGTGAACCTCGTTCACCGCGATCCTGTAAATCCAAGTCCGAAGGCTGCTCTGTTCGCGAAACCCATGGACTCCGCGGAATACTTTGAGAAATACCTCCTGTACTACATCGCAGGCGTCCGTCTGGTTTCCGAGCAGTCTATAAACCAAGCCAAAAGTGGCCTGCCCGTACCTATCGAGGAGCTCTTCGTAAGCTCCCTCGATTCCCGACCGCAGCCCGCGCAGGATGCGGGCATCTTCTTCCGAAATCCCGCTCTGGGCCCCCGCCAGAATGGACAGAGCGCCCGTATTCCCAGATAAGGCTCGCGGCATCGCTCGATTATCTTACCCTGTCCCATTAGACACCGTCCGGGGCCGGGAAGTTCCGCTCACCCACAGATCTGCCGGTAGTACGCCTCGTACTGGGGAATGATCAGATCCGTGCAAAAGCGTGTTTGCGCCGTGCTGCGCGCCGCCGCTGAGATCTTTGTATGCAGGCTCTCATTCGTCAGAAGCTCCAGCAGCCGTGCGGCTTGCGCGTCCGTATCGCCCACCGGCTCCATGTAGCCGTCCACGCCGTGGGTGATTAAATCCGGTACGCCGCCTGTCCGGGTTGCCACCGGGGGCACGCCGCAGGCCATCGCTTCCAGGGCCGCAAGCCCGAACGCTTCCGTCTCGCTGGGCAGATGCAGTGCGTGCATTCGCGGTATCAGCCGCTCCATGTGATCCTGTTTCCCAAGGAATCGGACGTGTTCGTCCACTCCAAGATGACGCGCAAGGTGTTCCGCCGGCTCACGGTCCGGGCCGTCGCCGGCCATCACAAGCTCCGCGTCGATGTGCTGGCGAATTCTGGCGAACGCCTGAACGCAATCGAGAACACGCTTCACCGGCCGGAAATTGGAGATGTGCAGAATTCGTTTCCGCCCCCGATTCCGGGCTGCTTCATCCGGCCGGTATAGAGTGCAGTTCACGAAGTTGTGGATCACCTCAATCGCGTTCTGAACACCGAAGAAATCGACTGTCCGCTGGCGCATGTATTCGCTGATCGTAGTGATTCCATCCGATTTCTCGATGGAAAATTTGGTGATCCGGAAATAGGAACGGTCGGCTCCCACCAGCGTGATATCTGTGCCATGCAGAGTTGTGATGAAGGGTAATCTCCGCTCGAGAATCATCTGCTGCGCCAGCAGCGCCGAAATGGAATGCGGGATCGCATAATGCACGTGCAGAAGGTCGAGGGAATGCATTTCGGCCACTTCGGCCATTCGCGACGCCAGCGCCAGCGAGTAGGGCGGGTACAGGA
>JAVKSW010000436.1:0-3187 GCA_039583505.1 Bryobacteraceae bacterium
GGTCATCGGGCGTGATACGCAGACGGATGTTGCGTCGCTCGCCGAACAACATATCGTTGTCGTGGAGGGAGCCGGCGCCGCGGCACAGAGGATCGGAATCACGCCCAGAGCGGAAAGCGTGTCCGTGAGGCGAATCTGCGATATCCATGCTCCCGACGTGCAGATTATTTGGCAGCAGGCGGTGAGCGTTCCAGCCGTCCACCTGCCGGACGGATTCACAGTGTTTGCGAGCGAGAAGTGGAAAGATTCTCCGGTGCTCGCCGGAAAACGCACTGGGCGCGGAGCGATTCTGTGGATGGCTACCGAGCCCGGAGCGACAGGCATGGAACGCTATCCCTATTTCTTGCAAGCGCTCGTCGATCTCGGGTTGCCCATTGAAGTGCGCAGCACAAGCCTGTGGGCATTTTTCGATTCTTCGTACCGGATCCGGGCGGATGTCGATTACCTGGCACGCCGCTGGAGGCGCTCCGGCGTGTCGGTTCTTCATGTGGCCGCATGGCACAACGTGGAACCCGATCCGGTGCAGGACGAGTACTTAAAGAAGCTCATCGAAGCCTGCCATCGTAACGCGATTCTCGTTTATGCGTGGATTGAGCTGCCGCACGTGAGCGAGAAGTTTTGGGCGGACCATCCCGAGTGGCGGGAGAAGACGGCGCTGGGCCAGGATGCGCAGCTCGACTGGCGCAAGCTGATGAACCTGCAGAATCCGGACTGCCATCGCGAAGTGGCGAAGGAAATCACCGCGCTGCTCCGCGAATTCGACTGGGATGGAGTGAATGTGGCCGAGCTGTATTTCGAATCTCTCGAAGGAGCTTCGAACCCGGCGCGCTTCACGCCGATGAATGACGATGTGCGGCTGGAGTTTGCGCGAGTGGGCGGGTTCGATCCGAAACTGTTGTTCGATCCCGGCTCACCGTACCTGGCCGCAAAAAATCCGGAAGCGCTGCGCAAATTTCTGGATTTCCGCGCACAGTTAGCTTCGCGCATGCAGGGCGACTGGCTCGATGTGATCGACAAAGTGAAAGCTGTGAAGCCGTATCTCGACGTCGTTCTGACCCATATAGACGACCGCTTTGAACCGGGCATCCGCGACGCGCTAGGTGCGGACGTAGCGCGCAGCATTCCGTTGATTCAGGCACGGAACAGCACGCTGCTGGTGGAAGATCCCGCGACGCTTTGGAACCTGGGGGCCGAACGATACTCGAAACTGGCGGAGAAATACAAAGAGCTTACTTCGGACAGCAGCCGGTTCGCGATCGATATCAATGTAGTCGAGCGCTATCAGGAGGTGTATCCGACCAAGAAGCAGACCGGCGTCGAATTGCTCGAACTGGTGCATCAGGCGGCGGCCTCCTTCTCGCGCGTTGCGCTGTATTTTGAGAACTCTGTTGAAAAGCAGGACTTGAGTTTGGTGCCCGCGGCCGCGACCACCGCGACGGCCGTTCAAACCAGTGTTGACGAGATCGACACGAACGCAACTGAACCGACGCGATTCGCATGGCAGGGGCCCGCGGAAATCGATGGGAAACCATGGCCCGTACAAAACGCGGACTCGGTGTTGGCTCCGGCCGGGAAACACCGCCTCAGCCCGGCGACAGCCGCTTCCCCCGTCTCGATCAGCGATTTCAACGGCAATCTCCGATCTGCCTCCTCGTCCGCCAACGGTGTTGAGCTTTCCTATACCAGCCGAAGCCGGGCTGTTGCCATACTCGGCTCGACGGTTGCGTCCGTTCAAGTAGACGGCACGCCATTCTGGAAGCCTGTTGCCGGTGAGGACGCCTCTACCGTGTTGCTGCCCGCCGGTCAGCACGTCGCGACGTTTATGCGCGAAGCGCCGAAAGTGTCGTCAGTCGCCCGCCTTCCGCTTCAAAGCGCCGCACTGCCTCGCGCTCTTCCGGCGCACTGAGGCTCTTGATCGCGTCGGTGACCAGTTCGACGCGAGCGCCCAGGCTCAGCAGTCCGAAGGCGGCGCATTGGACGCATAGCTCCGTTACTACGCCATACACGACATATCGGTCAGCGTTGAGTAGATCGAGCAAGGGACGAAGGTTGGGGTTGGTGAAGCAATCTATCTTCTGTTTCTCGACGATGATTTGCGACGCGTCAACCAACCGGGAGCGCAGCTCTTGGATTGCACCGCGCTCGGTACTCAAAATGAGCCGTCGCTCCAGCAGGGTTCCGGCCGCCTTCTGCTGGCCGGTAGTATCGATTACGCAATGCGGTTTCCAGGTCTTGAATTCAGCGTCGTCTTCCGCGTGAGCGTCCGCTGTCGAGATGACCTGGATGCGATTGGCGGCTGCGAAACCGGTCAGCTCCACTAGCGCTTGGATGATATCCTGCGCGCCTGGCACGGCAAGCGCACCGGCTGGATACAGGAAGTCGAGCTGGGTGTCGACGTCGAAGAAAATCGTCTTCACTTCTTAAGACCTGACAAGCTGAAATTCCTGCCGGAGGGTGTCGCTCAACGCGAGCAGCCGTGGGCTGATCTCCACAGGGTACGGATCGGAATCGGCCAGCGAGTGCAATTGCTTCGGCAGTGCGGCAATGGCGGCTTGCGCGGCCAATCGCAGCTCGGATAATGGCGCCGCGGGCTCGACGATCTCGCCGTTTATGAGGATGGGCCGTACCAGAGGAACGCCCGCAAAATCGGCGTTGCATTCGCTGTAAAGCGCAATGACATCGCGGTCGGCGTAGCGATAGATCTGTTTGGCGCCGGGCAGCGTGCTCTTTTCATCGCTGAATTTAGCGGCGTAGTGCAAGGAGCCGCCGCGCTTCAGCTCAACCAATTTATAGACGGCCGAAAGAGAAGGAGCGTCGGCGGAAGTGGCCAGTTGTGTTCCCACGCCGAACGCGTCAAACGGCGCGCCCGAGCGAACCAGTTCGGCCACGCGGTATTCATTCAGATCGTTGGTGGCGAAAATCCTGGCGTCTTGGAGGCCGGCGTTGTCGAGGATGCGGCGCACTTCTTTGGAAAGTGCAACCAGATCGCCGCTATCCAGGCGAACGCCCCAGAGCGGGCCGCCGAGGCGGGCAGCCAGGCGGGCGCCTTCGACGGTGTCGTACGTATCGACGAGAAAAACAGTCGACTCGCCCAGCAATTGCTGGAGCGTGCGGAACGATTCTTCTTCGCTCGAGAAGGCCATCGTCCAGGAATGAGCGGCGGTGCCGAATACCGGAATGCCGAATC
>JAVKSW010000437.1:0-3183 GCA_039583505.1 Bryobacteraceae bacterium
GCTTCGGGGCGCTGATCGAGCGCGTGAATATTGTCGGGTCTCTCTTTTATGGCGGCCTGCTCGGTGTGTTTGTGCTTGCGTTCTTCTTTAAACCCGTGCGCGGCACGGCAGCGTTTTATGGAGTGCTTGCCGGCGAAGTGGCTATTTTCGTGTCCGCACGGTTCACCGCCATCTCTTTTCTCTGGTACAACGTCATCGGCTGTATGGTCGTCGTCGTTGTTGCCCTGCTGATTTCCGTCTTCCGGCCGAGTGTCCAACCGCCTCTCGAGAACCCGGAACCGCTATACCTGTAAAGTGGCGATGTCTACGGTTGACTGATGCCCTTCCACCACGACAATTCCGCTTTCCGTCACGTGATATTTTTTTCGATCCTCGTCCAGGTTGTAGCCGATTTGCGCCCCTTCGGGAACCCTGACATTCTTATCCAGGATGGCCCGGCGGACTTTCGCATAACGCGCAATATCGCAGTTATCGAAGATGACGGAGCTCTCCACCGACGCGCCGGTGTGTATGCGAACGCCACGTCCTAGCACTGAGCATTTTACGAAGCCCCCCGATACGATCGAGCTTCCGGCGATGATCGAATCAATCGCCATGCCGCGGCGCCCCTCTTCATCGAACACGAATTTTGCCGGTGCGTCGAAATAGCCTGCGGTGCGCAACGGCCACTGGCGGTTGTACAAGTTCAGCTCGGGTCTAACGGCGCGCAGATCCATGCTGGCTTCATAGTAAGCATCGAGCGTACCTACATCGCGCCAGTATTTCGGAGCGTCTGGAAGATCTCCCGGAATTTCGTTGGTTTGGAAATCGTAGGCGTACATGTCGGCCCGGCCAATCAGCGAAGGAAGAATGTCCTTGCCGAAATCGTGCGAACTTTCTTCGTTCTGGCTATCCGCGAGGAGTTCCCTGAGCAGCAGCTCGGTCGAGAACACGTAATTGCCCATGGATGCGTATACACGCTCCGGGTCCTGCGGCATCGTGGGCGCATCCGCCTTCTTCTCGTGAAAACCGACGATGCGGCCCTCCCGTGTGGTCTCGAGCACCCCAAATTCGGACGCCAAGTCCTTGCGAACGGGAATCGCGGCAACCGTAACCGCCGACTTTTTCTGGGTGTGGTACTCGATCATCTGCCGGATATTCATCCGGTAGATATGGTCCGCGCCGAAAATTACCACAACACTGGGGCTGGCCTGCTGAATCAAATTAATGTTCTGAGAAATAGCGTCCGCGGTTCCGCGATACCAATCCTCATGCGTGGCTCGCATTTGAGCAGGCACCGGGATGATGAAATTGTTTCTAAGCAGGCCGCTGACTTCCCACCCTTCACGCAGATGCTGCAGCAGCGATTGACTCTTGAACTGAACCAGAACGTAGATCGAATGGATTCCGGAATTGATGAGGTTACTGAGTACGAAATCGACAATTCGATAGCGGCCGCCGAACGGAACCGCGGGTTTCGCCCGTTCCTTGGTCAGTGGATAGAGCCGCGTTCCCTTGCCGCCGGCAAGCACGAATGCAAGTACACGCAGGAGTTCCATGCTGACAACCTCCGCCGATTAAGCATATCCGAACGACTTTAATTCTGTTCCGAATTGCTAGATCGAAACGAGCACTGTAGCATTACGCGCAAGCTGCGCCTAGACATTTACGAGAGCGCGCGTTCCGCTGACGTCTAACTGCGATTCCAATGCATGGCGAGTTGCACGAACGTTCGCACCCCGACGCCGGTCGGCCCCTTCGACAGCCACGCCTTCGCGTCGTCCAGCCAGGCGGTGGAGGCAATGTCCAGATGCACCCAGGGAGTGGGATCTGCAAATTCGCGCAGGAACCACGCCGCCGTGATGGAGCCGCCATAGCGCCCGCCAATGTTCGGAAGATCCGCATAGGCGGACTTCAGGTACTCTTTGTAATCGTCATCCATGGGCAATTGCCAGGTCTTTTCTCCGGCTGTTCGCGATGCGGAGAGCAGGCGATCCACGAATGCCTGGTTATTGGTAAACGCTCCGACGTTGTAGTGCCCGAGCGCGATGCCAATGGCTCCTGTTAACGTGGCGGCGTCGACGATATGGGTCGCGCCATTGCGGTTCGCATAGGTGATCGCATCGGCCAGTATCAGCCGGCCCTCCGCGTCTGTGTTCAGCACCTCAATGGTCTTCCCGGCAAGCGAGGTCACGATGTCGCCGGGCCGCTGCGCGTTTCCGTTCACCATGTTCTCGACGGCCGGAACATAGGCGGTGACGGCAATCGTAGGCTTGAGTTGCGCGATCGCCTTCATCGCGCCGATCACAGCAGCGCCGCCGGCCATGTCGTATTTCATCTTTTCCATTCCTTCGGACGGCTTGATGGAAATTCCGCCGGTGTCGAACGTCACGCCTTTCCCCACCAGAGTGAGGTGATCGTCTCCGGCAGCCGACGCTGGACGGTACTTCATCACGATCAGAAATGGTGGATTTGTACTGCCCTGGGCAACTCCCAGCAGCGCACCCATGCTCAGTTGCTTCAGGGCATCCTCATCCAGGACTTCGCACTCGATGCCGAATTCGCTGGACATCTGCTTGGCGGCTTCCGCAAGCGCCGCGGGCGTCAGCTTGTTGGCGGGCTCGTTTACCAGATCGCGGGACAAATTTTGCGCCTCGCCAATAATCCGGCCCCGCCGCGCTATCTGTTCAATCGATTCGGCATTTCCATTGGGTATAGCCACGATGAAAGAGTCAATCTGCTTTTCTCTCTTTTTCGGATCGGACTTGTATTTGTCGGCTTCCCATTCGCCCAGCATTGCCCCTTCAACTGCCGCGGCCACATACTCGTCGCTTTCGAAACCGGCGAGTAACAAGGCGAGGGAGCGCACGCCTTTGTTCTTAAGCCCGCGCACGAGCACTCCGGCCACCCTGCGTGCCTCGATTGAGGAAAACTTGTCGCGTTTGCCTCCGCCTGTTACCACCAGCCGTTTCGCTCCCGAGCCCTGTGGCCGGTGAAGAATGGATAACTCGTAGAGTTTGCCCGTAAACTCACCCACTTCGCGTAACTCGGCAAGCCAGCCCGATTGCGCGGCGATTTCAGGGTCGGAACTGACCTGGGCCGCGGCGCCGACGTCGAACGGTTTTTTCTCCTCGGCCTCAAAGCATATGACCGCCAGTGCATCGACTGCCAGTTTCTCGATGGATGAAGTTTCAACTTGAATTT
>JAVKSW010000438.1:0-3174 GCA_039583505.1 Bryobacteraceae bacterium
AAATCGGTAATACGGGTCGCCAGCGGAAACCTGCTGGAGATGTACGACTTCATGGTGTTCGGCTATTACGCGGAGGCGATTGGCAGGACGTTTTTTCCAAAGAGCAGTAGCTTTGCATCTCTGATGGCTGCGCTCGCAACCTTCGGGGCCGGATTTCTGATGCGGCCGCTCGGTGCGATCGTGCTCGGAGCTTACATTGACCGCCGGGGGCGGCGAGCCGGTCTGCTGTTAACGTTGACGCTCATGTCGTTGGGCACGTTGTCGGTTGCATGCACGCCGGGCTACGCAAGCATTGGCTTTCTCGCCCCTTTGCTAATCGTGCTGGGCAGATTGGTTCAGGGCTTTTCGGCCGGCGTGGAACTCGGGGGCGTTTCGGTCTATCTGGCCGAGATCGCGACACCCGGACACAAGGGTTTCTATGTGAGCTGGCAATCCGCAAGCCAGCAATGTGCAGTGGTGATCGCAGCGGTTTTGGGCGTCGTGTTGAACGCGAATCTTTCAGCGGCCCAAATGACGGCCTGGGGCTGGCGCGTTCCGCTTTGGATCGGGTGTTTGATCATCCCCGTGCTCTTCCTCCTTCGACGATCCCTTGCCGAAACTGACGCATTTCTGGCCCGCAAACGTCATCCCCAGGTGTCGGAAATCCTCCGTTCCATCGCGTCGAGCTGGGCGCTGATTCTGATCGGGGTCATGCTCGTGACCATGACGACTGTGTCGTTCTATACAATCACGGCTTACACACCGACCTTTGCTCATCGCGTGCTTCGCCTGACGAATCTGAGCAGCCTCGTTGTGACGTTGTGCGTCGGAGTATCGAACTTCATCTGGCTGCCCATCATGGGTTCTCTTTCGGATCGTATAGGCCGGCGCCCGCTGCTGATCGGTTGCACTCTGCTGGTCATAATCACGGCCTATCCGGCTCTGGCTTGGCTTGTCGGAAGTCCTTCTTTCTCCAGGCTGTTGGTAGTGGAACTCTGGCTGTCATTCATTTTCGGGAGTTATAACGGCGCCATGGTCGTATTCTTGACTGAACTTATGCCGCCCGCCGTACGAGCCTCCGGCTTTTCACTTGCATATAGTCTGGCGACGGCCATTTTCGGAGGTTTTACACCGTACATCTGTTCCGAGCTAATCGAGAAAACGGGAAACCGGGCCATGCCTGGCGCTTGGCTCGCATTCGCGGGGCTGTGCGGTCTTGCCGCCACTCTGCTCTCCTTCCGAAGGAGTTCGCCCGTGTACGAACCGGACATGGTGAAGCCGGTAAGGGCTAGTGCTGCATAATGACTGAAAAGCCCTTAAACGATTGAGCGGCGTTGCATGATGAACCTCTTGGTGGTTGAAGACGAGCCGCAGATGAGCCGTCTGTTGAGGCGTGGCCTCACCGACAACGGGTTTGCGGTTGAGATCGCGACCAACGGTGAAGAGGCGATTCAGCGCGTCTCGAATTCACACTGCGATCTGGTCATACTCGACCGCAACCTTCCAATGAAGGACGGGCTGACCGTTTGCCGCGAATTGCGCGCGCAATCGTTTCAAGCTCCCATCCTCATGCTGACCGCTCTTGGCGCCGAGAGCGACGTGATTGCCGGGCTTAATTGCGGCGCCGATGATTACGTCGTCAAGCCGTTCGACTTCTCTGTCCTCCTTGCTCGTATTCGAGCCTTGCTCCGCAGGCCGCGTGATCTTAGGGGAAATCTGCTGCAAGTTTCTGACCTGTTACTCAATACTCTGGACCACAGTGTAACGAGAGCAAGTCGTAAGATAAAGCTCACCGCTAAAGAATACGCCCTGCTCGAACTGCTGATGTTATTCAAAGGCCAGATATTGGGCCGTGCGCAGATTGCAGAGCACGTTTGGGATGAAGGATTCGATCCTGTATCTAATGTTCTGGACGTGTATATGAACCGGCTGCGCAAAAAGATCGACCACGGATTCGATCGGCAACTCATCCATACGCGACGCAGTGAAGGATATATGCTCTGCGAAGACGCAGCCGATTCACCGTATGTTTAGCAGCGTTCGTCTGCGGATTACGTTGTGGTATGCCGTTGTGTTCGGTCTTCTATTGACCTTCTTCAGCATATATGTGCTGTCGTCAGTATCGCGTGATTTGCGCAACGCCTTCGATGCGGCGCTGATCCGGACGGCAGACACGACCGCAAGTTACTTCGACGAGTTTGTTGAACGCAATAATCCAGCCGCCGGGGCCGTTGAGACTGTTCGAGAGTTAATGCACGGAAATACCGGCGTCGCGATTTTTCGAGGACGTGAGGTGTTGGCATCGAGCGGCAGTGAAGTGGTTGCGACAGCCGTGGCAAGCAATCTTGTCCAATCCGGAGGCGTCGGCAAACACAACATCGCTACGGATTCCAGAAGGAATGAACGCGTCGCTACGGTCCAGGTTCAAATAGGCGCCACTGTCTACACAGTCGCGGTAATTGAATCCATGCGTGAACTGGCGCATGAGCTTGCGCGCTTGCGTCGGATCGTTCTGCTTGGTATGCCGGCCGCATTTATTTTGGCCCTTTTAGGCGGGTTCTTCCTCGCAGGCAAAAGTTTGGAACCGGTAATTACCATTTCGGCCAAGGCAGAAGGGATAACGGCCAGAAACTTGGATGAACGGCTCGAGATCAAGCGAGATGACGAGTTCGGCCGGCTGGCGACCGTATTCAATGCTCTCCTGTCGCGACTCGAAGGCTCATTTCGGGTCATGCGTGCGTTCATGGCCGACGCCTCCCACGAACTGAGGACGCCGCTTGCCATCATTCATGGCGAAGCGGAAGTCGCGCTGTCCCGGGACCGCGCCCCGGAAGAGTATCGCGAATCACTCGGCATCATCCGCGAGAATTCGAAGCGCATGGCTCTCATTGTTAAAGACATGTTGGACCTTGCGCGCGCGGATAGCGGCCAACACGTGCCGCGCAAAGAGGAGCTTTACCTGGACGACCTGGTGACGGCGTGCTGTCGTGGCGCGCAACCCTTAGCACAGCTCAAACATATAAACCTCACGTGCAGCACAGAACAGGATCTGTCGTTTGAAGGCGATGAGGAACTGCTCAAGCGGATGACAGTGAATCTCGTTCACAATGCCATTCAGTACACCCCGATCGGCGGTTCGGTTTGCGTGGATCTGGCACGACAGAACGGTAGCGGAGTGCTAACCGTTTCCGACAC
>JAVKSW010000439.1:0-3172 GCA_039583505.1 Bryobacteraceae bacterium
GACTTCATAAGTCCATTCGCGATCGAGGCTGAAGATGGTGACATCTGCCGGGGTTCCGATGCGCAATGTCCCTCGACCGAGCGAAAGAATGCGCGCCGGATTTTCAGTGAACAGGCGGATGAGCTGCGGCAGGGTGACTTTCCCGGCGTGATAGAGCCGTTCCAATGCGAGGCCAACGGCTGTCTCCAGCCCGATAATTCCGAACGGACAGCGCTCGAATTCCTGCATCTTCTCGGCGCCCGCGTGAGGTGCATGATCGGTTGCAATTGCATCGATTGCGCCGTTCACAATGCCGTTTGTGACAGCTTCGACATCACGCCGCTCACGCAACGGAGGCTTCATCTTATAGTTGCTGTCGTAGGGAAGCATGTCGCAGTCCCCCAGCGCGAAGTGGTGCGGCGTGGCTTCGGAAGTGACGGTCAATCCACGCCGCTTTGCGAAAGCTACCATCTCCACGGAAAGATGCGAAGAGATATGGGCGACATGATAACGGCAGCCCGTCAGCTCCGCGAGAATAAGATCGCGCGCGACCATCACATCTTCAGAGGTTCGCGGTATGCCTCGCAAACCGAGGCGCGTCGACTCCAACCCTTCGTGCATATCGCCGCCCGCACTCAGGTGGAGGTCCTCGCAGTGTTCAATCAGAGGTAGATCGAGCGCTCGAGCGAATTCCATGGCGCGGCGAGCCACCCGCGCATTCATCACCGGCTTGCCGTCGTCCGAGAGAGCAACAATGCCGGCCTGCTTCATGGAAGCCATGGCGGAGAGTTCTTCGCCGGCGCTGTTTTTCGTGATCGCGCCTATGGGAAAGACGTTGACAATCGCGGCGCGACGCGCACGATCCCGGATATAATTCGTGACCGTCGCGTTGTCATTCACCGGGTCCGTGTTCGGCATGCAGCAGATGGAAGTAAAGCCGCCCGCGGCCGCCGCTTTCGAGCCTGTTTCGATGGTCTCCGCATGCTCGAAGCCGGGCTCCCGCAGGTGAACGTGCATGTCGATGAAACCTGGCGCGACGATCAGGCCAGACGCATCGAATTCCCGCGCACCGGAGGAGGAAATATCACTCCCGATCTCCCGTATCGTGGCATCTTCGATGGCGAGATCGCAAATGCGATCCATATCCTGCGCGGGATCGACGATGCGCCCGTTCCTGATGATGAGTTTGCTCAAGCGGCGAGAACCCTTCCGAGCACCGCCATCCGGACGGCGATGCCATTTTCGACCTGGTTCAGGATGGCCGACCGTTGCGAGTCGGCAACTTCAGAAGAGATTTCGCGGCCCCGGTTGATAGGTCCGGGATGCATCACGATCACGTTCGGTTTGGCAAGCTCCATGTGTTCGGGCCGCAGACCGAAAAACTGAAAATACTCATTGGCGGGAAATGCCGCCTCGTGTTGGCGTTCCAGCTGAACCCGGAGCATCATGATGACATCCACACCGCGGATTGCTTGCTCCATGTCGCATGTGAGTTCTATCCCTGGTGCGATCTGTCCGATCTCTCGCGGCAGAAGGGAGGCAGGGCCGCAAAGCACTACCTGAACGCCGAACTTCGATAAGAGAAAAATGTTCGATCGCGCCACGCGGCTGTGCGCAATGTCGCCAATAATCGCGACACGCAGCCCGTCCAAGGTCCCGCGGCGATCGGTGATCGTGAGCGCGTCCAGCAGCGCCTGCGTTGGATGCTCGTGCGTCCCGTCGCCCGCGTTCACTATGGGAACCGGCAAGTAGCGCGAAAGAAAGTGCGGCGCGCCCGAGGAAGAATGGCGCATGACAATCGCATCTGGACGCATGGCTGCCAACGTGTTGAGAGTGTCGACAAGGGACTCGCCTTTCGAAACACTGGAGCCGGACGCCGTAATGGAAATGATGTCGGCGCCGAGACGCTTCGCGGCGATTTCGAAGCTGGTGCGGGTTCTGGTAGACGCTTCGAAAAAGAGATTCACGACGGTGCGGCCGCGAAGCATGTCGAACCGCTTGAATGTTTCACCGGCGGCGGGCTGGAAATCTCTGGAGCGCGCCAGAATCTCTTCGATATCGTGCCGCGAGAGCGATTCAATATCCAGCAGCCCTGGCCTCATTGCATCGTTGATTGTGCGGTTTCTGCGGGCTCGTCCACTCGCTCCACCAAAAGCACTTTCTCCTGGCCATCGATCTCTTGAAACTTGACCTCAATGATTTCATTGCTGCTGGTCTGGACCATCCGGCCAACGTAGCGGGCCTCTATGGGAAGCTCGCGATGTCCGCGGTCGATCAGCACAAGCAACTGCACGCGTGCGGGACGTCCATGATCAAACAAGGCATCGAGCGCGGCTCGAATGGTGCGACCGGTATAAAGCACATCGTCCATCAGAACGATATCCTTGCCGACAATCGAGAAATCGACCTGGCGGGCATGTACGACGGGCCGTTCCGAGACGGTAGAGAGGTCGTCGCGGTACAGATTGATGTCCAGTATGCCCACCGGAATCTTCAACTTCTCAAGGCTTTCGATCTTGGCCGCCAAGCGCTCAGCCAGGGGCGCGCCGCGACGCTTAATCCCCACGAAGGCCAAGCGATCCAAGTCCGTCGTTTTCTCCAAAATCTCGTGGGCGAGACGGACCAGCGTGCGATCAATCTCGGAGGCACTCATCAACTGTTTCTTTTCGCGAACGATCGGCATTGAAGTCTGATGGAGGCGCGGCTGTTCACGCCAGATTAACACGCTGAACGCGGAGAGACCCTTATTGCTTGAGACGCCCGCGAATTTTGCGGGCCAGCCGTTCGATCTCTTCCGTTTTCTTCACCGACGACATCGAAACGACGTAATCTCCCGATTTCTGCAACTCATCCCGCAATTCGTGCGCGACCTCCATCAGGTCGTTCGCATCCTTGAGTGCCTGTTCATGCTCTTGCTTTGCGATGGCGTCTTTTTGCGATTTGCCGTTGGGAAGTCTAAGGTCGTCGTTCGGATTTGGCGGCAGCGGTGGACGGCGCGGGTTCTCCTGGTCTTGCTCTTGCGCCATTAAGAACGTGGATGCCGCAAAGGCAACTAGAACATTCCGGCGTGTACTACCCATACTGATTGCCCCATACGGTTGCTATGATAAGCCACTTATGACCTGGCTGATGGCGTGCCGGAGTGGCGCGACGTGGACGTAAACGTAGGGATCGTGGGCGTCGGTAACGTGGG
>JAVKSW010000440.1:0-3168 GCA_039583505.1 Bryobacteraceae bacterium
GTGAAAGCGCTGACCCCGCGGGATCTCGAAAGCGAGCTGGACGCGCGGATCGTTCTGGCGAACACTTATCATCTTTTCCTGCGCCCCGGGCATGAACGGGTGGAGCGCCTGGGCGGGTTGCATCGTTTCATGGCGTGGCCTCGCGCGATTCTCACCGATTCAGGCGGTTTCCAGGTGTTCAGCCTGGACGCGCTTCGAAAAGTGACCGAGGAGGGTGTGCTGTTCCGGTCCCACCTGAATGGCGATCCGCACCTTTTCACGCCGGAGGGAACAATCGATATCCAACTGGCGCTCGGCAGCGACATCATGATGGTGCTCGACGAGTGCCTGGCATATCCCGCGACACACGAAGCCGCAACACAGTCGGTGAACCGCACCGTCCGCTGGGCGCGGAAGGCATATGCGCACTACCGGCAGCGCGAAAAAGGACTGGACTCCGCACTGTTCCCTATCGTGCAGGGCTCCATGTTCGCGGATCTGCGAGCCGTCTGCGCGGAAGCTCTCGTCTCGCTCGATGCTCCCGGGTACGCGATCGGCGGGCTTTCAGTGGGCGAGCCGCGCGGCTTGAGTCAGGAGATGGTTGCCGTTACCGCTCCCCTGCTTCCTGCCGATCGGCCGCGCTACGTAATGGGAGTGGGGATGCCCGAAGAGCTGCCGCTCTATGTGGCGCAAGGCGTCGACATGATGGATTGTGTGCTGCCCACGCGCAATGCCCGAAACGGATACTTGTTTACCTCGCGCGGCAAAGTGATGATCAAACAGGCGCAGTACATAGAGGACGACAACGCGTTGGACCCGGGCTGCGACTGCTACACATGCCGGACTTTTAGCAGGGCCTATCTGCGCCATCTCTACATGTCCGGAGAGATCCTGTTTTCCGTTCTGGCTACAATGCACAACATCCGCTATTTTCTGGATTCGATGAAAAGAATAAGGCAGGCTATTCTGGCTGGCACATTCCCCGCTTTCCTCAGATCGGCGCCTGGGAATGCGCTGGTCGGGGATTAGAGGTTATCCGTTTAAGCTGAGAACAGACTGTTATGCCTTTCTTGCCGATGTTTCTGCTAACCGCCACGCCCGCGCCGAGCACAGGCTTGCCCGGACCCATTCTGACCTTTGTTGCCATGGTCGCCATCTTCTATTTCCTGATCTTCATGCCCATGCGGCGCCAGCAGAAGAATCAGAAACAGATGCTGAAAACGCTCGAAAACGGACAAACCGTGCTGACCAGCGGCGGTATTATCGGGACCATTGTCGCGGTCAACGATGATACTCTGATACTGCGAATTAAGCCCGACAATCTGAAGATCCAGGTGGCCCGGAGCGCGGTGACGAACGTAGTTTCAAGCGACGGTCAGGTCACGAAATAGCATCCGGCGCGCAACCAACGGTGTATAACGATGAAACGCCATTTACGATTTAGATTTTTCCTGATTGTGGCCGTCATACTGGCGTGCATTTACGGAATCATCGGCCTGCCGCGGAGCAAGGCCGAACTCGTAGCGAATTGGCACAAGAACATCCACCTCGGCTTAGACCTGCGCGGCGGCACTTATCTGGTGGTGCAGGTGCAGCAGCAAGACGCCTTCAACGCGCAGGCCAGCGCCGACGCGGACCGCTTGAAAGACGTGGCGCGGAAGGCCGGCATCCAGTTTTCCGATATCGATGTAGACGAAGCGAAGAGCTTGGACAATGCCAGCAAGGCGGCGATTGTGGTGAAAGGCGTGCCCCCCACTCAGGCAGGCAACTTGAGGAGCGTTGTCAACGAGCAGTTTACCGACTGGCTTGCCACTCCGCAAAATGGCGGCGCCGATTACCGGCTGAGCATGAAGCCGTCTGCCGCCCTCGCTTTGTGGCAGCAGGTGCTGGCGCAATCGAAGAACACGATTGAAAAGAAGATCAACGCCCTCGGGCTGAGCGAGGCAACCGTGCAGCAGCGCCGGGAAGACGCCGATTCCGAACTGCTGGTGCAATTGCCGGACGTCGACGATCCCGCGCGGGTAAAGGAAATTTTACAAACCGCTGCCGTGCTGGACCTTTACGACGTAAAAGGCGGACCATACGCCAGCCGTGAGGAGGCATTGGCCCAGAGCGGGGGCATCTTACCCCCGGGCACAAAGCTGATTGGAACCGCTGGCGCCGATCAGAACGGCCGCAGTGGGGGTGTGTACCTGGTCGCCCGCACGCCGGTGGTCCGTGGACCCGACATTCGCGATGCCCGTCCCCAGCAGGGGCAGATGCCGAACAGTTGGAACACCGGATTCGTACTCAGTCAGGACGCCGCCAGGAGTTTTTCCACCTATACCGGCTCCCATATCGGACAGCGGCTCGCGATCGTGCTCGACGGGAAAGTTCTCGAGGCGCCAGTCATCCATGGGCAGATCAGCGATCAGGGAGAGATCGAGGGGGCGGCCAACCAGCAGGATGCTTCGGATCTGGCCTTGAACCTCAAGGCGGGTTCGCTGCCGGCCAGCGTCAAGTATGAACAGGAGAATACCGTTGGCGCTTCCTTGGGCGCCGATTCAATCCGCAACGGGTTTGCGGCAGGTATAGCCGGGGTGCTCGCGGTAATTGTCGCCATGCTGATCTATTACAAAAAGAGCGGCATTAACGCCACATTGGCTCTGATCCTGAATGCACTTATTCTGATCGCCTGCCTCAGTTACTTCGATGCGGTGCTCACTTTGCCGGGGTTAGCCGGGATAATCCTGACCATCGGTATGGCCGTCGATAGCAATGTCCTTATTTTTGAAAGAATTCGCGAAGAGTTGCGGGCGGGAAAAGCCATTGTCCCGGCGGTGGATACCGGGTTCAACAAGGCGCTGCTGACCATCATTGACACCCACGTGACCACGGTGGTATCTTGCGCCATCTTGTTCCTGTTTGGCTCGGGACCGGTGAAGGGGTTCGCGGTCACATTGGTCATCGGTTTAATGGCGAATGTATTTACCGCTGTGTTTGTGTCCAAGTTTATCTTCGATTGGGAGTTGTCGAGACCTAAGCCGGTAACCGCGCTGAGTATTTGAATGCAAGCAGTGCCGGTACTATCCCGGGCAGCAGCGTGGGTCTGCGGGATGTGATTGGGAACATTTGTTAATAGCCGGTGTCTATTTGTAGTGGATGCCGGGCTCCTCAGTTAATGCGCACAACGGAACGCGGCGGCGTTTT
>JAVKSW010000441.1:0-3162 GCA_039583505.1 Bryobacteraceae bacterium
CGACAGAGCCGCACCATGAGCGAGCTATTTCGTGAAGGTTTGCGCCGGCTCGAGCAGGAGGAGCAACAGAGGCCTGACCCGAAAGCACTTGCCAAACTTGCTGAAAGCGTCCGCTTAATCAGAGAGTCGGCGCGGCGCGCCGGACTCGACAAAATGACCATGCGGGAGATTAACGCTGAAGTTGCAGCCGCCCGTAAGGACATGGCCGGGAGAGCCAAAAAATCCACTAACCGCTCTGGAAAATGACCAGAGTTGTTGCCGATACCAATGTGCTGGTCTCCGCGTTAAACTACAGAGCACGGTGCTGAGGCTACCGTGCTCGATTTGCTTGTGAGCAACAAGCTCTTCTGGTGCATTTCCGATCTAATTTTGAGCGAATATCGCGAGGTGCTTGGCCGTTCTAAGTTTGCCAACATTCCGCGTTCGCAAATTGAGGATCTACTTGAGAGTGCAGCCGCAGCCTACCACTTCAGGCCGTCCTCTACCGTCAGTCTCTCTGTCCATGAGCCGGATAATCGTTTTTTGGAATGTGCGGAAGCGGCCAGGCGGACTATTTGGTCACGGGCAATAAACGGAATTTCCCACGGCGCTGGAAGCTCACAAGTATCGTCAACGGTCGAGAGCTACTGAATGCGCTTAAGCTTTAGAGCGATCATTTTGGTGAGGTGGGTTTGCTCTAGAGGCGACAATGAAGTCCGAAGCGAGCCAGCATTTCGCGTTCACCGTGGCGGGTGATGCAAAGGGCTCTGCTATCGAGGTCCGGGGTCACCCATTTTCTCTTGAGTGCAATCTGCAGGAGGACTGCCCCGACGGCCCCGCCGAGATGAGACCGCCGCTCACTCCAATCCAGGCAGGCGAATGCAAAGCGACGCCGCAAGGTGCGAGTTGCGTCCAGGTCGGTACCTAGGGCGGCAAACATCTTGATTCCCTTCGGCGTGAGATCGTATGAATTATCGCTGCCCGTCGCACTGGTTGACAGGCAGCCGAGCGTCTTCAGCCGGTCGTGGAGCATCACGCCTAACGTGCCCGCCAGGTGGTCGTAACAGGTTCGGGCGGCGCGCAAGCGATTGGGCGTGCTGGGGACGAATCTGTCGCGGGGACGGCCGGCGAGGACGCTCAGACGTTCAAGGACACCGGCCACATCGGTTCCTTCCAGACTGTAGTAGCGGTGTTTGCCCTGGACCAGCACTTTGACCAGGCGCTCTGCCTTGAGCCGATTCAGGTGTACGCTCGCGGTTGACGGGCTCACGCCGGCGACCACCGCAAGCTCCGTGCTGGTTCGCGCGTGATTGTCCATTAAGCAATAGAGCATGCGCGCTCGCGCCGGCTCGCCGATAGCGGACGCAATTCTCGAAGCTGCGTGGTCGGCGCTGTTCTCCACATTCACACTTTGATGGTAGACGAAGTATGGCTGGGCGAACAGATGTATATTCCCAATGTGCAGACGGGCGAGTTCTCAAGCGGGCCGCTGAATCGCCGTGAAGCGATTCAGGCGGGCGTAGCGACGCTCGCGATGCTTGGCTCCGCTACAGCGACGGGAGCGCCTGACCGGAAAACATCTATGACGATTACCTGCTTCATCCGCTACCAGATCGATCCGTTCCAGCGAGACGGGTTCAAGAAATACGCCGAGAATTGGGGGCGCATTATTCCTCGCTGCGGCGGACACCTGATCGGGTACTTTCTTCCCTACGAGGGAACCAACGATATTGCGTGGGGGCTGATTGCATTCGATAGCCTCGCCGCCTACGAGCGCTACAAAGCACGTCTGAAGACGGATCCCGAAGCGCGTGAAAACTTCCTCATGGCTCAAAGCAAGCGTTTCATTCTGCGCGAGGAACGGAATTTTCTAGAGGTTGTCGACGGGACATTCGAACTTCCATCGCGAGGTTAGTGGCCGCCCAGCTCTTTGGCGGCTTGGTCCAAAAGGTCGGCTTCATTTTGGAGAGCCTTGGACACGCGGGCGATTTGCTGGTCGGCTTCGGTCCAACGTTTTTGCTCAATGGCTTCGCGAACGCCTGGAATAGTTTTGACGCCGTAGCCGGTGTAGAAGCCGGGCGCATAGATCAGGTTCTGAAACCAGGGGCGATTGGGAAGGCCTGCCGAATCGGTGAGCAGGCGTTCGGTCTTAATCAATTTTGCGTTCAGATCGGCGGACTCCCGATCGGCGGATGCGTCGAATGCTTTCTCATAGGCTTCGGAGGCGCGCGTCAAATCGTCTGCCGCGTTGTCGAGCGGCGCGAAATTGAGGTAGGGCGGGATGGGTTCGCTAGAAGGGGGAACCATCTTCTTCTTGGGATCCGCAGTGGCCTGATAGACACCCTCTTCGATTTCGGAATCGCGTTCCTTGGCTTGCGCCCGCTGGTCGGCGTCCAGTTTCTTGATTTCGGCGATATAGGTGTGAATGGTGTCGGCGAAATTAGTGAACTTGAACGGCAGAATACCGGCGTCGGCGAGGCGCATCACCATGACTCCGGCGGTTTGCGCTAAGGCGCGGCCGTAGGCGAAATCAGTATCCTCGAAATGGGTGTACCAATAGAAATCGTCATAGATGGAATGGTATTGGCCGCCTCCGGCATCCTCGCCGCCATAGCCAAGATTGAGACTCGCGACACCGAGATGGTCGGTGAAGACGGTGTAGTCGGAACCTGAGCCCAAGGCGCCGATACGAAGGTCAGGACGGGCTTTCAATTCGGCGCGGGCCTGCGGCGTGGCCCTCTCAATGTCCGCGAGGCGAACACGCTTCCAGACGGTCATTTTACTTTCAGGATCCTGGATGTCCTTCATGACAGCGTTCACGAAGTCTTCGAGCGAATGAGAGCCGCTGGCGCGGAAATAGCCTCTTCCGTTGCCATCGGAGTTGAGGTAAGCGACGGCATGCTGTTTCAGTTCGTCGGCGTGGGTTTCGGCCCATTCCGTAGAGCCGAGCAGACCTGGCTCTTCGCCGTCCCAGAAGCAATAGATGATGGTGCGATCCGGCTTCCACCCCTGCTTGAGGAGATCTCCCAGCGCACGAGCTTCTTCCAGTTCGGGGCTGGCGCCAGAAATAGGATCGCCCGCACCGTTGACCCAGGCATCATGATGGTTGCCGCGTATGACCCACTCGTCGGGATATTTTGAGCCAGGGATTTTGGCGATGACATCGTAGAGCGGTTTGCGATC
>JAVKSW010000442.1:0-3160 GCA_039583505.1 Bryobacteraceae bacterium
AACGTGCGGCCGCGCATGAAGGCGATGGGCGCGATCTCAATGGTATTGCGTTCAATCAGTTTTTCGACGCGTTCGGCATCGACCATCTCGAAGAGGGCATCATAGAGCGGGCGCAAGTACGGGTCGACTTTCTCCTGCAGGGTTCCGGGAAGAAAACCGAGGTGTTCGCCCGCTTCGACAGCAGGACGCGTGAGCACGATGCGGCTGACGCGTTTATTCAGGAGTGCGGCGACGGCCATCGCGACCGCCAGATAAGTTTTGCCGGTTCCCGCCGGGCCAATGCCGAAGCTGAGATCGTGATTTTCAATGGCATCGACATAGCGACGCTGGTTGACGGTTTTGGGTGCAAGCACCTTCTTGCCAACGGCGCGCGACTTGCCGCTTTCGACTAATCGGCGGAGGGAAACGTGTGGGTCGGCGGTCACCACGCGTATGTAGCTGTTGAGGTCGCCATTGTTGAACACGTGGCCTTCTTTGACCAGGCTGACGTAATCTTCGAGGATACGTTCGGCGCGACGGACCTGCGGTTCCTCGCCTTCGAGTTCCAGCGAGTCGCCATCCATCAGGCGAGTGCGGAGATTCAACTCGGATTCGAGCAGGCGGATGTTTTCGTCACGAGTGCCAAACAGGGATTCGATGCCGCGGGAGATCTGAACAGAAGACTTCATCAAGAGGGAAGAGTGGGTGTGATGGCGCCGGCAAATCGGCTGAAACTGTATTTAAGTCGGTGATTCGGAGCAGAAGAGCCGGAGGCGGGTGACCGTCTCGGGCAGCTTGGCAGGCGCGGACGCCAGAAGCTCATTAGTCCTCATTATAACAGGATTTACATAGCGGAGGCGGGGCGCTTACACGTCGGGTGGAGGCGAAGTGGAGCAGTTTTGGCAGGTGTCGGAAAGGTAGTCACAGAAGTTGAGAAAAAATCTCAAAATTTTTTTCTGGTGTCGCTTCAATGCGTTACGCGCACAATGCAGGTGCGCAGGGAGGGGTTCGGTGTTCGTTTTGGGCAGGGGGCGTGCTAGCTTCAGATCGCTCGCGAGAATAACTCGCGAGCGGAATAAGCGAGACCGGCCGGGATTTGGTTCCCGGCCATCGCATTTTTAGGGGGCTCAAATGGGCGAATTGATCATGATGCCGACGCGGGACACGATGGCAGACGAATCAACGATCGAGAACGATCAGGCGCAGGCAAACGCTGGAACTTCGAGCATCGACTTCTCCGTTTGGAAGCGGGCTCCCAAGGAGCGGACGGCCGCCTACTTTCCGACGTATTCGACGGTTTCAAAAGCCATGCAGACGACGATGCGCGGCTGGGTTCGCGAATGGTTCTCGGCAAACCCCGAGATCCTCCTGCGGCCGCACTCGGCGTATCCGATTCTGGTTTACCAATGCACGCATCCGTTCTCGGGCAAGCCGACCAACATCTTCACCTACGACATCCAGCAGACGGAGGCTTTGGATCGGGCGTTCGCTTCGGCAGCCAACAAGCTGGGACGCGAGCTAAAGACACTCGACACAAAGCGCTTCACGTGGTTTACTCGCGAGCATTATTTCGCGTATCGAAGCAAGGAAGTGGTGAAGTACGTTCAGCGAAACAGGCGGGCGATCTACAAGATGCTGAACGTAGAGACTGTGCTGATGGACAGCATTTTGAAATTTGCAATTATCGACATCCCGAAGCTGGGATTGGAAGAAGCGGTGGTTCTGTTGCGGCGGGCGTTCAACACGCAACTGAGACGTTTCTCCGACGAAGTGAACCTGAGCGGACGGGCTGAGCAGTTGCTGCGAATTGCAACAGAGGCCCTGGCAACGAAACTGCCGACCGATAACGTGATCGAAATGCCGCGGCCGGTGGTAGATGCGGAGATGCCGCTCGCGGCGTAAAGAAGTTTTGGATTTTGGGTGACGTGGACTGAGGAGCAGAGCGTGGCTGGATGCGCTCTGCTCCTCGATTTTTTAGCTAGAGTTTTACTGTCACGGTCTTAATTTCGCAGTACTGCTGCAGTCCGTACTCGCCGAGCTCACGGCCGAGTCCCGATTGCTTAAACCCGCCGAACGGCGCCGCGGCATCGAAGACATCGAAGCAGTTGACCCATACGGTACCGGCACGAACATTGTTCGCGATGTGATGGGCCTTTGAAATATCGCGCGTCCAAACGGCCGCCGCGAGCCCGTACATGGTCTTGTTGGCGCGGTCGACGAGATCATCCATATCTTTAAATTTCAGAATGCTCATGACCGGGCCGAAGATTTCTTCCCTGGCGATCTTCATGTCGTCCTTGACGTCAGCGAAAACGGTAGGAGCAACGAAATAGCCGCGCTCCCCGACGCGCTCACCGCCGCACATCAATTTGGCGCCTTCCTGTTTGCCCGATTCGACATAACCCATCACCTTGTCAAATTGATCGTTATCGACCTGCGGGCCTTGTTCCGTGTTTTTGTCGAGAGGATTGCCTACGGTTCGGCGTTTCGCACGATCGGTGCTGCGTTCCACAAACTGATCGTAGATTTTCTCCTCCACAAACACACGCGAACCGGCGCAGCAGCACTGGCCCTGATTGAAGAACAGCGCGAAATGCGAGCCCTCAATGGCGTTGTCGAGATCCGCGTCGGCAAAGACGATGTTGGGGCTCTTACCGCCGAGCTCAAGGGTGACTCTCTTAAGGTTGGTTTCGGCAGCGGCTTTCATAATCAGGTGACCGACCTCGGTGGATCCGGTGAAGGCGACCTTGTCTATGTCCATGTGCCGCGCAATGGCTCCTCCGGCGGTGGGGCCGTAGCCCGGAAGAATGTTGACGACGCCATTCGGAAATCCGGCTTCGACAATCAGTTCACCAATGCGGAGGGCGGTGAGCGGCGTTTGCTCAGCAGTTTTCAAGATGACGGTGTTGCCACAGGCGAGCGCGGGGCCGAGCTTCCAGGCCTGCATCAACAGCGGGAAATTCCAAGGGATGATCTGGCCAACGACTCCCACAGGCTCATGGCGCGTGTAGCAGAAATAATCGCCGGCGATGGGAATAGTTTTGCCTTGAATCTTGTCAGCCCATCCGGCGTAGTAGCGATAGCAGGCGACGGTGAGCGGCAAGTCCGCCGCCAGGGCGACGTGACGCGGCTTTCCGTTGTCGAGGGACTCGAGAGTCGCAAGCTCGTCGGCGTTCTGTTC
>JAVKSW010000443.1:0-3127 GCA_039583505.1 Bryobacteraceae bacterium
CTGGCCGACGTGTCTCTGAGGAAGCCGAACCTTGAATCGGTATTCCTGCAACTGACGGGAAGGGAGTTACGCGATTGATTGCGGCGATCGTTCGCACAGGGCTGATTGCTTTACGCCGGGATCGCGGCGCCATGGCGCTGAGCTTTGTACTGCCGCTGGCGTTTTTCAGCATTTTCGCCGTCATCTTTGGCGGCCAGCGTGACCGTACACCGAAGATAGCGGTCCTTGTGGTAGACCAGGACCATAGTCGCGCTTCCGAGAGACTGATCCAGGGGCTGGAAGGCGAATCCTCGCTCTCGGTGAAGGCAAGACCGGTGGCCAAGAAAGGCGTGCAGCAACCTGCCTACACGACGGCAACCGCGGAGGCGGCCGTGAGAGCCGGTACCGCCCCCGTCGCGCTGGTTATTCCGAGCGGCTTCGGCAAGAATCCCATTGCATTCGGCGGCGGGCCCAGCGGGAGCGGTAAAGGACGTCCAACCATCCGGCTGCTCCAGGACAGCAGCGACATGGTTGCACCGCAGTTGATCACCGGCCTGCTTCAGAAAGTCGCGATGACTTCCATGCCGGATGTATTGGCTGAGCAGGGGTCACAGTACATGGACCAATACGCCGGCGGATTTACGCCGGAACAACATAAGAAAATCGACGCCGGTCTCGCAGAGCTCCGCAAGCAGGAGAGCGCGGGCGGCCGAACAGCGGCTGGCAATGGAACTGCGGGGAGCGGCGATAACCAGGGCATGCTGATTCCCGTCACGACGCGCGATGTAGTGGGAGAGAACAAAAATAATCCGATGGTCTCGTTCTACGCGGCGGCCATCGGTGTCATGTTCCTGCTTTTTACCGCGAGCGGCACGAGCGGTTCTCTGCTGGATGAGGCCGAAAGCGGGACACTGGACCGGGTTTTGAGCTCGCGGGTGAGCATGGGGACGCTGCTGGCCGGCAAGCTAGCCTATAGCTGGTTATTGGCGTTCGCACAACTGGTGCTTATGTTTATTTGGGCTTGGCTGGTTTTCAAAGTCGATCTGATCGGGCATATTCCGGGCTTTGTGATCATGGGGCTTTCGACCGCTTTCGCGGTAAGCGCGTTCGGCATGCTGCTGGCGAGCCTCTGCCGCACACGGGCACAACTGGGTCCGCTCTCCACGCTGGTCATTTTGATCATGTCCTCGGTGGGGGGAAGCATGTTCCCGCGTTTTCTGATGCCCGCAGCGATGCAAAAGGCGGGTTTGCTGACTATCAATGCGTGGGCAATCGACGGATTCACGAAGGTTTTCTGGCGCGATGAACCGCTTTCACACCTCTGGCCGCAGGTTCTGGTGCTGGCGGCGGTGGGCGTCGCACTCTTCGCGATTGCCCGCAGAGTCGCGCGGCGCTGGGAATATGCGTGAATTGGTTAATCCGTTGCGGTTTAAATTGACTAAACAGCGACTTCAGTTAATTTTTGTTTGCCCGCCGGACAGCCACTCGCATAATAAGAATCACTCGTTAGGGACACCGGGATTTCTCTGCAAGGAGGAGATCCGGATCGAAAGATTCGCTGGAAGGGGTAAAAAATGAACCGCGTCGATCATGTGGGCCTCAGGGTCTTTTTGGGTTTGGCCGCAGCATTTCTGGTTTTGGGCGTCTCCACGGCGCTGGGTCAAGCGGTAGCCGGAGGCAGCGTAGCCGGCGTGGTCACCGATCCCACCGGTGCCGCAGTTGCGAACGCCACGGTCACCATGACGGAAACCGAAAAACAGGCGCCGCATACTACCGTTACGGATACTACGGGGCATTATGTCTTTGCCGAGCTTCCGGTCGGACCGTACCGCCTGGAAGTAAAGGCGCAAGGGTTCAAAGACTACATCCAAACCGGCATCGAACTGCAGGTGGGCAGCAACGTTACAACGAACGTCGCCTTACAGCTCGGTAATCTGTCCCAGACTGTCGAGGTGCAAGCCAATGCCGCCATGGTAGAGACCAGGAACAGCAACGTTGCACAAGTCATCAACGAGAAGCAAATCAACGATCTGCCTTTGAACGGCAGGTATGCGACGCAATTGATTCTACTGTCAGGAGCAGCCATCACCGCGCAGCCGTCCGGGCAGGACATGGTGGGCAGCAAAAATTTCTACAGCTCGACTACCATTTCGGTCGGCGGCGGGGAAGTCAATTCGATGAATTATCTACTTGACGGCGGCTACAACGTAGACACGTTTACCAACGTGAATATGCCTTTTCCATTCCCGGATGCCCTGCAGGAATTCAGCGTCGAAAGCAGCACGCTTCCGGCTCAATACGGGGAGCACCCCGGCGGGGTAATGAACGCGGTAACCAAGTCGGGCACGAACGGCTTTCACGGAGATCTCTTCGATTATCTGCGGAATGGCGATTTCAACGCCCGCGGCTACTTCGCCACCGCACGTGACACGCTGAAGCGCAATCAATACGGTGGCACACTCGGCGGGCGAATCATTAAGGACAAACTGTTCTTCTTCGGCGGCTTCCAGGGCACGCCCACCCGCACGAATCCGCCGTCGACAATCTCGTACGTACCTACCGCGGCAGTAATAGCAGGAGATTTTTCGCAGATCGACTCTGGGGCTTGCACCTCGAATCACAAAACTAGACAGCTTAAAAATCCCTTCACGGGAGCGGCGTTCGCTGGAAATCAGATTCCGGTGTCGATGTTCGATCCCGCAGCAGTCAAGTTTCTGCAATACCTTCCACAGGCCACCAACGCGTGCGGGCAAGTTACTTACGGCATTCCCGCCAACAACAACGAATACGAAACCGTCGGGCGGGTCGATTGGGTCGCCAGCTCGAAGCAAACCATCTTCGCTCGCTACTTCATCGACGATTACACCCTGAACGCCAGTTTTCTGCCAAATAACGCGCTGGTGACGAAGAATCCCGGCAACGCCGAGCGGGCCCAGACGATCACATTGGGCGACACTTACACGCTCAGCCCGACAATGCTCAACTCGGCGCATTTTACGTTTGAGCGCCGACGCGACAATCGCGGACCGGCGGCTCAGGGCATCAGCCCGAAGAGCATCGGATCCAATGTATTTTCCCAGGACCCTAATTTTCTAGCACTGACGGTGACCGGCTATTTCCAAACGTACTGTGGAACTTGCAACAGCGC
>JAVKSW010000444.1:0-734 GCA_039583505.1 Bryobacteraceae bacterium
AGTACACGGTTGCGAAAATTGTTTCGGTCTGGGGGATGTTCCTGGTTCCGTGGCTGACGCTGCTGATCTCGGCGTTAATTCTTACCAAGACGCACCATGGCGCTGGAGCGATCCCGATGCTGTTAATTGTTGCAACGCTTCCGTTGATTGGTTTTTGCGTCATTTCGGGGACGGCGTTGGTTGGTGAATCCGAAGGATGGCTCATCGCGGCTAGCGTCGCGTGTAACTCGTCGTATTGGTTTGGCTGGTATTCGGTGGCCCGCATTCCGTCGCTGACGGCCGGGTGGAAGGGTCCGGTGGCGATTTGGAGCCCGGCGGCGGTTATCGCTTTGTCGGTGGAGCTTGGGTCGATTATTTCGATCCTGGCGCTCACGTTATTTCTGCAGTCCAGAAAGCGCGACTTTGTTTAACGCCGCGTCTTCGGCGCCGGCGGTTCTGAAAACTCGAAAGGAAATCCCATGCGATACGTGTGTCTAATTGTGTTCGTAACAACTTCGCTGCTGCGCGCTCAGGACGGCGCAGCGATTTACCAGGAGCGCTGCGCGTCGTGCCATAACGCGCCCGGGCCACGTGTTCCGTCGCTCGACACCATCAAGAAGATGAGCGGGGAGGCGATTTACCTGGCGCTGACGCGGGGTGTCATGAAGACACAGGCGGGAACGCTTTCCGCGGCGCACCTGTTCGCTCTGATCGGCTACATCGCGCCGACAGGCGGTGTTTCTACGGCCGCAGCC
>JAVKSW010000444.1:744-3121 GCA_039583505.1 Bryobacteraceae bacterium
CCGTCATTCGGCACGAGCGCGAATACGCCTGCATGGAACGGCTGGAGCACAAGCGTCACCAATTCGCGCTTTCAGGATGCGGCCGCCGCGGGTCTCAGCGCTGCCGATGTGGGCAAACTGAAGCTCAAGTGGGCCTTCAATCTGGGTGCGGTGAGCGAGGCCCGTTCGCAGCCCGCAGTGATGGGAGATGTTGTGTTTATCGGCGCGAATACCGGAGCTTTGTACGCGCTCGATGCCAGTTCCGGTTGCACGTTTTGGAAATTTCGCGCGGCCTCCGGGATTCGTGGCGGCGCGGCTCTCGGCGATGCAGGCGGTGCGCCGGCCGTATTCTTCGCAGATACGGCGGCAAACGTATACGCGCTGAACGCGCAAACGGGTCAGTTGTTATGGAAAGTTCGACCTGTCGAACATTTCGCCACTATCGGCACGGCCACGCCGCGCTATTACGACGGTGTCGTTTACGAGGCATTCTCCTCCTTCGAAGAGGTACTGGGCGCCGATTTCAAATATCAGTGCTGCACGTTCCGCGGCAGCGTGGTGGCGCTGAGGGCCGCCAATGGCGATCGGCTCTGGCAGACTTATACCATCCCCGAAACACCCAAGCCGACGGGTACGAGTGCCGCCGGTACACAGCAAAACGGCCCATCGGGCGCCGGTGTGTGGTCGACACCAACCATTGATGAGCAATCGGGCGTTCTCTATGTAGCCACCGGCGATAACTACTCAGACCCACCCACGAAGACGAGCGATGCGATTCTTGCAATGGCTCTGAAAACGGGGAAGTTACTCTGGTCGGCTCAACTTACTAAGAACGACGCGTTCAACAACGCGTGCTCGATTCCGGTTCCCGGCAATTGCCCCGAGGCGCATGGGAATGATTATGATTTCGGCCAGCCGCCCGTCTTAGTCAACCTAACTGGGGGTAAGCGCGCGCTGGTGACTGCGCAAAAATCCGGCATGGCTTACGCACTCGACCCCGATGCGCAAGGCAAAGTGCTCTGGCAGACGCGCGTCGGGAAGGGAGGGCCCTTCGGAGGCAGCCAGTGGGGATCGGCTTCCGATGGTGACAAGGTTTATGTGGCGATCTCCGATCTCGGGCTGGGCGCGGTGCCGGACGCGAAATCGCCCAAGGGTTATCGGCTGTTGCTGGATCCGAAGAAAGGAGGTGGACTCTACGCGCTGGACCCAGGAACCGGCAAAATTGTGTGGAGCGCCCCGCCAAGTCCCTGTGCCGCCGAACGAACGGACTGTTCGCCCGCGCAATCGGCGGCGGTTACGGTGATTCCCGGAGTGGTGTTCTCGGGTTCGCTAGACGGTCATCTGCGCGCTTATTCGACCAAAAACGGCAAAGTTGTGTGGGATACCGACACGGCGCAAGAATTCGCAACTGTGAACGGTGAACACGCGCATGGAGGCTCGCTGGACGCCGCCGGCCCAACTGTCATCAATGGCATGGTCTTCGTCAACTCCGGCTACGGCCAATGGGGCGGTAGGCCGGGAAATGTGCTCTTGGCCTTTTCGGTACATTGATGCTGCACAGGTCAAACGTATCGCTTGCGACCCACGACTCAATGCATGAATCAGAAAGCGCTGTCCGAAGCTTAGCTGTGCATCACGGCAGAGATAAAAGGGGCAGGATCGCCTGCTTGTCGAGAGCGGAGTTCGGACGGCGCGCTTCAGGCCATGCGCCGGCGCCGCCACTTCCACAGCCCCAGTGCGGCGCCAAAACCGGTAAGTACCAGAAGGCTGCTCGACGGCTCGGGTGCAGCCGGGCCATTCAGGATCAGGCCGTTGCTGAACCCGTCTGCCGAACTGCGCAGATCGACAAAGTCACTGGACGGTGCGTTGTAAAAATATAGCCGGAACTCAGTGGTGCCAGAGAGCGTCCCCAGGCTGCTGAGGTCGAGCATCAGCGTGTTCAGGCCTGGCGTCAGGCCGGCCATACTGACTAATGCCACGTTGTTGGCGAAACCATCGACACTGGTCCGGACGGCAGCGTCTGTCGAACCGAACCCATAGCCGAAGCTGTAATCCAGCGTCGTTGGCGTGATGGTACCCGTCACTGTGAAGTGCAGATATTGGTCAAGCTGTATGGAAGGCGAAGTCGATACCGGCCCTACCGGAAGCACGTCGATGTTGCAAAAATAGTCTGGTAATCCGGCTTCAGACAGGTTGCTGGGCGAATACGGAGATCCCGGCGCGGGCGCGACGGGGCTGGTGCCACAATAAGCGCCGATCGGATCGTAGTGCACGATCGGACCCGCGGAAGCGATGGAAAGGCCGGCGGCAAGCGCGGCGATGCAAAAGAAATAACGGTTCATAGATAGATGGTCTGGTGTGGGTTGGCCTCGATTATTGTACTTCACCTCTCCGGGAC
>JAVKSW010000445.1:0-3111 GCA_039583505.1 Bryobacteraceae bacterium
CTGAAGGTTCTGTGCTTCGTACGCGTCATGAACCCGTGGGGGCGGCGCTGAACGTTGCGCCCGATAACTTTCCCCACGCTGTGTATCGATCCGGCTTCGCGGTGGCGCTCGAGCTGCCGGTTGTCGGACCTGCCGACATCCACCCCGTAGAGATTCCGTCCGACGAAGAAGCGCTCGAAGCGCGTCCCTGTCCGGAGCCGGCGCCTCCGACCCTTGAAAGCGAGGAGCCCGCCAATGAAGTATAAGCTCACCGCTGTGACGCCGCTTCTGGTCGGCGACGGGCGTGAACTTTCGCCCATCGACTATATGGTCTGGAAAGATCAGGTAAACGTCCTCGATCAAGCGCGGATCTTTAAATTGCTGGCGCGCGGTCCGCGGCTGGAGGGCTATCTCGCCCAACTGCGCAAAGCAACCAAGCTCGATTTCGCATCCTGGGGCGGCTTCGCGCAGAACTTCTCGCAGCGCCGCATTCCCTTCGAGCATGCCGACGCGGCGGCGGCTTGGAACGTGGCGCCCTCGGACTCGCTGTTTATTCCCACCTTTGCGGCCAACTATCGCGGTGCTTATTTGCCCGCTTCGGCTTTGAAAGGCGCCCTGCGCGCTGGTCTCGTGTTTTCTCGCTGGTCAGCCGCAACCATTGAGCGGGTCGCGGCTACCCTCGAAGGCGATCGTTTGCCGCGGCGCGTTGGCGAGGCAGCGGAAGCAAACGCGGGAGCGTCGCAGATGAGAGTCCTGGCTGCGGCCGACAGTGAGCCCGTTCCTCCGTCCAGCTTCAAAATCTATATGACGCGCGTGGCCTCGCTCGACACCCGCCAAGCCGGAAAGCCGCAGCTCGCCTGGAAAGTGGCCGGTCGAGGCAGCGTTCCCCCGCAACGCGTTTCCGATGCGACAGCCATCTTCGCTGAAATGGCGGTGCCCGGTACCGCCTTTGAAGGCGACTGGGAGGAGCGCACATTTCTCGAAAACGAGGAACTGACGCGCGCCTTGGGATGGCGGTCCGTTCCGAGTCCGAAGTCGATCGTCGACGCCACGAACGAGTACGCCGCAGCGCAGCTCGACCTGCACGCACAATACGCCGACATCGCCGGACTCACCGGCCTGCGCGATACCGTCGTCCGCTTGAAACAGGAGCTAACTGCCGCCCGCGATGCACCTATGTCATGCCTGTCGTGCTTAGGTTGGGGAAGCGGGTTTTTGTCTAAGGCCGGGTTCCTGGGAACCGATCAGGAACCCTACCGCAGGATCTTGCGCGCGATCCCCTCCATCGGCAAGGGACTGCGAGACGGTGTCGCCTTTCCCAAGACTCGACGCGTGGTGTTTGCAGGCGGCCAGCCCTCGTCTTTGCCCGGTTGGGTGAGCGTCCAGTTCAACACGTAACAGTACTTCCGATCCGCCCAAGACGGTCACGGCGCTATTCTGTGGCCCCCGAATTGCCGATGATTTCAGTATGATGGAAGTGTTCGGGTACTCTCGCCCCGTAATGATTTCCCCACCAGCCGTCTCTAAAGGCCAGTCCCGTCATGCATAGCGCGATTTACAACGCCTATTTTGGGTTTTCGGAGAACCCGTTTAATATCAGTCCCGATCCGGAGTTCCTCTTCCGTAGTCCGCAGCATGAAGAGGCCTTAGCCAATCTCATATACGGTGTTCGGAGCCGCAAGGGCTTTATCGTTTTGACCGGCGAAGTCGGAACCGGGAAGACAACCATGCTCGAGTGTTTGAGAGATTACTTGGACTCTCAGCGCGTCGAATTTGCCTTCATCTTCAATTCTCGTCTGACCCCCGACCAATTTTTCGAGATGATGGCCTACGACTTCGATCTGCAGTGCGATCGGAAATCGAAAACCGAGGTACTATTCGCGCTCAATGCCCTGCTGATTCAGCAGGCTGAGCGGGGTCGCACCTGTGTGCTGATTGTGGACGAAGCTCACAACCTGGATTGGGACGTCCTCGAAGAGATCCGGTTGCTGGGGAACCTCGAGAACCGGCAAGGCAAGCTGCTGCAGATCATTCTGGCGGGCCAGCCCGAGCTGGATCGTAAGCTGGATGCGCCGAATCTGCGGCAATTGAAACAGCGGGTGGTTTTGCGTTGCATGCTGAACCCGCTTACGCCCGAAGAGTGCGCGGCCTACATTCAGACCAGGCTGGCGCGTGCGGGCATGCCCATCCAGACCGTCTTTCCCCCGGAGCTGCTCGAAGAGATTTACAAGCGAGCTCGCGGCATTCCTCGCTTGATCAACCTGGTTTGCGACAACCTGCTGGTGACTTCATTCGCCATGGAGCAGCGCTCAGCCACTCTCGAGATGCTCGAGGAAGTATCGCAGGATCTGCGGTTGGACTGGCCCGGTGCCAACCGGGACCGCCGCGGCCGATCGCGTTACGGTCTCGGGGAAGAGCACTTTCCCGAAACACCGATCTCCATTCGCGGGGATTAGTGTCTCGCCTAATGCACGGCTTCGAATAGGCCGGCCGCTCCCTGTCCCCCGCCGACACACATCGTGACCACCCCATAGCGCGAGCTCGGCCGGCGCGCCATTTCGTTCGCAAGCGTGCCCGTCATGCGGGATCCGGTTACTCCGAAAGGATGGCCGATCGAGATCGATCCGCCATTCACGTTGAGCGTCTCCATGGGGATGCCCAGGCGATCGCGACAATAGATCACCTGCACCGCGAAGGCCTCATTCAGCTCCCATAAATCGATATCGCCGACTGTCAGAGCATGGCGTTTGAGCAGCTTCGGAACCGCGAACACCGGACCGATGCCCATCTCCTCCGGCTCGCAGCCCGCCACCGCGAAACCGCGATAGATCAGCTTATACGGAAGGCACAATTCATCCGCGCGCTGGCGCGACATCAGCAGCGTTGCCGAAGCGCCATCGGACAGTTGAGACGAGTTCCCGGCCGTCACTGTCCCTTGGCCGCTGGTCGGATCGAAGTAGGGTTTCAGCGACGCTAGCCCTGCAAGCGTGGTATCCGGCCGGTTGCATTCGTCGCGGTCGCAGCACACTTCCTGCGTTCCGACCTTTTCCCCGGTCTTTTTATCGAGCACGGCCATGGTGACTTTCATGGGCGCGATCTCGTCGGCGAAAAAGCCATCCTGTTGTGAACGCG
>JAVKSW010000446.1:0-3105 GCA_039583505.1 Bryobacteraceae bacterium
TAGAACTCCAGATACTGGCGAAGCTGATTGCTTGTCATGGACCCGATCCCTAGGCCGAAGCGTCAACCGTGCGAAGAGACAGGCGCAATTTCGCTATCTGATCGAGAATTCGTTGGGCAATCTCCTTCTTATCCGCCGGCCCGGCGTGCACAGGCGGCGCGGAACGCGTGATGATCTCCACTTGATTCTGATCCGATTCAAAGCCAAGGCCGTCCTGATTTACCAGATTGGCGACGACCATATCACAATGCTTGGACAGCATCTTGCGGCGGCCCTCTTCGAGCAGATTCTGCGTTTCAGCGGCGAAACCGACCAGCAGACGATCCCCTTTGTGCTGCCCGATCTCGGCCAGAATATCCGGGGTCGGATCAAGCTCCAAGGACAGGCGCGTTGCGGTTTTCTTCAGCTTTTGCCTTGGAACTTCGGAAACATAGTAGTCCGCGACCGCAGCGCTTTTGACAATGATGGTCGCCTCAGAAAGATGCTCCATGACCGCTTTGCGCATCTGTTGAGCGGTCCGAACGGAAATCAGCTCGACTTTGCCTGGAGCAGGGATGTTCACCGGCCCGGAAACGAGGACCACGTGCGCGCCCCTTTTTTGAGCGGCCTCGGCGATGGCGTAACCCATTTTTCCGCTGGATCGATTGCTGATGTAGCGAACAGGATCGATTGACTCCTGTGTAGGCCCTGCAGTAACAAGCACGGACTCGCCTTCGAAATCGGTTCTTTGCCGAGTCGTCGAATCGACGAATTCAGCGATACGCTGCGGATCCGCGAGCCGTCCCGTGCCGATGGTTCCGCAGGCCAGCCAGCCTTCGTCCGGCTCGACAATCGAGCAGCCGCGTTCGCGCAAGGTTTCCAGATTCGCCTGTGTCGCGGCATGATTCCACATGGCAGTGTTCATGGCCGGAGCGATGACCACCCGATCGGTGAAAGCAAGATAGAGCGTGGATAGAAAATCATCGGCGAAGCCGTGGGCGAATTTTGCAAGCAGGTCCGCAGTCGCGGGCGCAACCAGCAGCAGGTCATTCTCCTGTGCGACGGCGATATGTTCGACCGCACTCGAGAGAATGTCCTCCGATGCTGCTTGTGAGAACAAGTTTGTAATGACCTTGCGGCCGGTGAGCGCAGCAAAGGTCAGCGGCTGGATGAATTGCTGGGCCGCCTGTGTCATCACCACCTGAACCTGGTGTCCGCGCTGCTGAAGCTCACGTGCGAGCTCCGCGGATTTATAGGCGGCGATGCCTCCGCCGACACCAAGAACAACGCGCATTGCGAAAGCTATTCGGCGGCAACCGGCTCTGGCTGAATATCGTCGTACGGCACCAACCCGCGGCGCACTTCCTCCATCGCGAGAACAGTCGACTTTTTGTTCGTAGCGGGCAGTACGCTGCGCTGGCCGCCTTGCAACTGACGCGCGCGCTTAGCCGCGACAATAATGAATCGATAGGTGCTGCCGGCGACATCGTCCGGTATGCAATACATAGTGTTTCGGGTTTTATCTGCCATTTTTCTCCAAACAGCGGGCAATCGAAAGAGCCCGCAGGAACTCATTCAAACAACATAGGCGGCCGATCTTCAAAACTCCTGAGAATCGGTCGAATCTGCTCTTCCATGCGGATTCGCCGGACGCGCTCGGCTCTGACGATAGCGCCAAGCGTTGCGACCGACTCCTCCACCTGATGATTCACCAGTACATAGTCGTACTGGGTGTAATTGCTAATCTCTTCCGCGGCGTCTCTCAGCCGGCGCTGGATAACTTCTTCCGAATCCTCGGACCGCAAGCGCAAGCGCTGCTCCAGGATGTCGCGCGAAGGAGCCAATATAAAGATGCTGACAGCTTCCGGGATTCTCTGCTTCAATTGTCTCGCACCTTGCACGTCGATGTCGAGGATGAGGTCTTTACCCTCATGCTGTGCCTGATCCAGTACCTTACGGTTGGTGCCGTAATAGTTTCCAAAGACTTCGGCGTGCTCGAGAAATTCGCCGCGGTGAATGCGCTCTTCGAACTCCTGACGAGACATGTACACATAGCTCTCGCCGGGCTTCTCGTGGCCGCGCGGCTTGCGCGTTGTGTAGGAGACCGAGAATCTTAGTCCGGGGTCGCTTGCCAGCAATCTCGTGACAAGCGTCGACTTTCCCGAGCCGGACGGCGCCGAAATGATGAAGACTGAGGTCATACGTTCGGCGGGACTGCGGCGGTCCAGCCTCCTGTGGTGTTCGACAACCTGGCTATTCAAGGTTGAGAGCCTGTTCCCGCATTCTTTCGATATTAGCCTTTATCTCCAGGGCCAGGTTGGTGATGATCAGTCCGGAGTCGCCGATACCGGACGTCTTGGAGAGAATGGTGTTAGTTTCGCGGTTCATCTCCTGCAGCAGAAAGTCGAGGCGCTTTCCAATGTCGCCCCCGTTTTCAAAAATGCGGCGCAGCTCCAGAGCGTGGACCTCAACCCGCGTGAGCTCCTCGTGAACGTCAGACCTGTCGGCGAGCAAGGCGGCTTCCTCAATCAATCGGGTTTCAGAGATGTTCTCACCTAACAGCTCGATCAGCCGTTCACGCAGCCTTTGAAGAAACTGGGGAACAGCCTCGGCGCGGATGGCGGTTATTCGGGCAGCGGTCTCCTCGATAACGCCAATCTGCTCCTCGAAGCTGCTGAAGAGTTCGCGCGCTTCACGCTCGCGGCAGTCGTTTAATTGGTGGATACAACGCGCGAGAGCGTCCAGAACTTCCGATTCGAAGGTTTTGTCGAGAATCGCGGCTTCGCGCGCAGTGTCGAAGACTCCGGGGAGCGAGAAAAACGTGTTCAGATCGGGCTTGCCGTCCAGTCCAAAATCCTCGCAGGCCTGCTGGAACAAGCCAAGATAGCGCTTCAGCAGATCCCGGTTGTAGGCAATGGTTTGCGATTCGGGGTCCTGCGCGAGGTTCATGCGAATTTCGAGGTGACCTCTGGCAATATGCCGTTTGATGAGCCCGCGTATGGCGTTTTCGAAGGGAGCGAGTTGCCCATTCAAATGGAAGTGCAGATCCAGGCCTCGATGGTTGACGGTGCGCAAGGACACTGTCAATTCGCCGGCGGTCGTTTGCGCGCGAACGAGCGCGTAGCC
>JAVKSW010000447.1:0-3100 GCA_039583505.1 Bryobacteraceae bacterium
GTCCAGGATCGCGACCGTCGGATGCAGTGGTGGCACGAGGCGCGCTTTGGAATGTTCATTCACTTCGGCTTGTATAGCGTCTTGGGACGCCATGAATGGGCAATGGAGCAAGAGGGTATTCCGGTTGCCGAATACCAGCAGCTCGCAACGCGGTTCAATCCTCAGCCGCATGCCGCGCGCGCCTGGGCAAAGCTCGCGAAACAAGCAGGCATGAAGTACATGGTAATGACAACCAAGCACCATGAAGGGTTCTGCCTCTTTAACACGAAGCTGACCGATTACTGCGCACCGAAGCAAGCGGCGGGCCGCGATTTGGTAGCCGAGTACGTTGAGGCCGCGCGCGGGGAAGGCATGCGCTTCGGGTTCTATTACTCGCTGATGGATTGGCATCATCCGGACGGCGCCCGCTGTAAAACCGACGAAGCTGCACGTCGCCGCTTCGTCGACTACATTCATGGGCAGGTGCGGGAGCTTTGTTCGAACTACGGAAAGGTCGACGTTCTCTGGTATGACGTGCACTGGCCGTTGACGCCGGAAGAATGGGAATCGGTGAAGATGAACAAAATGGTCAGGCAACTGCAACCGGACATTCTGATCAACAATCGCTCGGGGATTCCGGAGGATTTCACTACACCCGAGCAGCGCATCGTCGCTTCGGACACGCCGTGGGAAGCGTGCATGACAATGAACGATAGCTGGGGCTATCAAAGAGCCGACGATGATTGGAAATCTCCTAAGACCGTGGTGCGCAATCTCCTGAGCTGCACGCGCGATGAGGGAAACTATCTGCTCAATATCGGGCCAAAGGCCGACGGCTCTATTCCAGAACCTTCCGTTCAAGTCCTCAATGCAGTGGGCAAGTGGATGGACGGGCACGCCGATCTGATCCACAGATCGGACCGCTGCCAGGTGAAGCGTTCGGAATTCGCGCTATTTACAAGGCAAGGTAACACGCTCTTCATCCATGCATATTTTTGGCCCGGCGATACTCTCGCCGTCGGCGGCCTGCAGCAAAAGATTCTTTCAGCCAAAATGTACGGTACCAGCGAGCCTGTGAGATTCGAGCAGGAGCAGTGGCGTGTTCGATTTCTGGCTCTCCCCGCAGCCGCGCCCGATCCAATCGCAACCGTACTACAGGTGGAATGCGACGGCGAGCCGACGCAGGATCAGTTAGCGATTCGAATCAATCGCAAGCGCGAGAGTGTTTAGGCTTTGGAAATTGTTATCCCGAACTCCGGCTGGATCGAAGCGATCTGCGGCCCGATGTTCTCCGGAAAAAGTGAAGAGCTGATCAGAAGATTGCGGCGCGCGACGATCGCGCGCAGGCGTGTCCAGGTATTCAAGCCCTCCATGGACACGCGCTATTCGGAAAGCGAAATTGTGACGCACGCCGACGCGCGCATGCGCTCCGAATCGGTCGACTCTGCTCGCGACATACTCGCCCGAATAGATTGGAGAACGCAGGTCATCGGCGTCGATGAGGCGAATTTCTTCGGGCCCGACCTTCTGGAGGTGGGCAACCAGCTCGCCGACATGGGTAAGCAAGTGATTATCGCGGGTTTGGATACGGACTTCCTGGGGCGTCCGTTTTCGCCCATTCCCGACCTGCTCGCGATCGCGGAATCGATTACCAAAACGCTTGCGGTCTGCATGCGTTGTGGCGCGCCTGCAAAGCACACGCAACGGCTTGTGGAATCGGACGAGCTGATTCTGCTGGGCGCCGCGGGATCGTATGAGGCGCGCTGTCGCCGCTGTTTCGAGCCGGGCGTGCCTCGCCAGGAGGTGTTGGAATTCCAGTCAGCTCCGCCCAACAAAACGTCTGTGCGAGACTGAAATATATAACAAAACAAGCACGTCTATTCGGCCATTGCCAGGTAACCAATGGGCGTGTAGTCTGTTTGTAAGTCCTTCAGAAGGAAACGACTATGAGTAGTTCACCACAGCAGCCGACATATATTATCCCGCCGCCCGCCGGCGCCAATTGGAAAACGCCGTTGCTGATCGGGATATTAGTTCTTTTGGTCGCCTCGAACATTTTTCTATTCGTGCAGCTCGACCATCTTCGAACCGACAATAAGAACGACATGGCGAAGCTAACCGATCAATTCAACATGACCATGGAACGAATGCGCGTTGATGCTTCAGAGGAAGTCCGGCGTTCCACTCGCCGTGTTGAAGAAGTGCAGGCGCAGTTAGCTCAATCACGCCGCGCCGCCCAAGTCGCGGTAGGTCAGGCGAAGATCGATGCTGAAAAGCGGGTTCAGATGCTTCAGGAAAAGGTTGCCTCGGAACAGGCCGCTCAGCAGCAGGCAATCGCATCCGTGAAACAAACGGCCGACACAGCCACGACGCAACTTCAAAGCGTGTCCTCGGACGTTGGCAATGTAAAAACTGACGTGCAGAACACCAAGAGCCAGCTCGAGCAGACCATTGCCAATCTGAAGCGAGCGACCGGAGAGTTGGACGATCATGCCAGCTTGATCGCGACGAACGGCAAGGAGCTGCAGGCGTTGAAAGAGCTTGGTGAGCGCAATTACGCGGAATTTACCATCAACAAGTCCAAAAAGCCGACACGAGTTTCCGATGTAATGGTTGCATTGAAGAAGGCCGACCCGAAGCACAACAAATTCACCCTGGCAATCACGGTAGATGATAAGACGGTCGAAAAGAAGGATCGAAATATCAACGAGCCGATTCAGTTCTACACCTCAAAAGCGAGACAGCCGGATGAGATCGTTGTGAATCAGGTACGCAAGGACAGCATTGTCGGTTACCTGGCAACACCGAAAGTTCAAACTGGTCGGACTGGCACCTAGGACGAAGATTAAGGACCAAGCATGCGATACCCTGAACAACTGATTGCCCCCATGCGGGCGGACCTGACGCAATATGGCGTACAAGAGACCAGGACGCCTGAAGAAGTGGACCGGACACTCGCGGCCGGCACGGGCACGGTGCTGATGATCGTCAATTCCGTATGTGGATGCGCGGCGGGGAAGGCTCGGCCGGCTGTTGGCATGGCGCTCCAACATCACGCCCGGCCCGATGCTGCCGCTACGGTATTTGCAGGTGCGGATCTGGAGGCGGTCGCGCGGGTGCG
>JAVKSW010000448.1:0-3098 GCA_039583505.1 Bryobacteraceae bacterium
CCCTCGGGGAGCTGCAGAATTGTTCCCATGCGGATCCGGCCAATGCCGTCCGCAATTACCTGAATTGCTGAAAGATTTCTAGGTAATACATACGTCGTTTTCGGGCGTTGAGGGCTGAATAGCGGCTCATTTGTCATGGCGGAGCCTCTCCAGGTTGCAAGAATTGTAGCTGTAAACCACTAGTTCGTCAAATGAATAATGCAAAAACCTCAGGAACTACCAATGCTCGTGGGATGAAACGTTCATTAAATCTGACGCGCAAGAACCGGATATAGTTGGCACGATTCATGAATTTTGAACTGTTAGATCACCCGGCTGACATTGGTTTTCGGGCGTATGCGACCACGCTCCAGGGTCTGTATGTCAGCTCGGCACAGGCCTTAGTGTCGCTCATCCTCGATCCGTCGCACATTGAGCCAAAGCAGGAACTCGCGATTCGAGTCGAGGGCATGGACTTCGAATCACTGCTGGTGAAGCTGGTGAATTGGCTGAATGAAGTTCTGTATCTTATCGATAGCAAGCGTCTGGCGCTAAGCGTGATTGAAGTATTGAATCTGGAAAAGTATTGGATCAAGTGCATTGCGGGAGGAGAGCCGCGCGATCCGGAAAAGCATCCCGTAAGGCTGATAGTGAAGGCAGTCACTTATCATCAACTGAAGATCGTGCAAACGCCGGCCGGATGGTCCGCCGACGTATACGTGGACGTTTGATGCCGGACATAAATCTCGAGTCCATCGACGCATTTCGCCATCGCATTCCGCGTAATGAGGCGATGGGTATGCGAACCGACGTTGTGGTGTACGCGAGTGCCGGATTGATGGAGCAGATTCGGAAGGATCAATCGCTACTGCAGGCAGTGAATGTTTCGACCCTACCCGGAATCGTTGGTCCCAGCCTGGCGATGCCGGATATTCACCAGGGCTATGGATTTCCGATCGGAGGAGTCGCGGCAACCGACATGGACCACGGGGTGGTGTCGCCTGGCGGCGTCGGATTCGATATCAATTGCGGGGTGCGCCTGGTTCGCACAACATTGAACGAAGGCGAAGTGCGACCTCGGCTGAAGCAACTCATCGATCAGGTTTTCCGGGACGTGCCGTGCGGAACCGGCACCGAGGGGCGAGTCAGGATTAAGCGCGCCGAAATAGATAACGTACTGCGGGAAGGTGCGCGCTGGATGGTGGAACACGATTATGGCGAGCCTCGTGACGCCGAGTTTGCCGAAGCCGGTGGTGCGCTCGCGGATGCGCTGCCGAACAAGGTTTCCGACCGAGCGAAGGAGCGGGGAACTCCGCAACTGGGCACGCTCGGCAGCGGAAATCATTTTCTGGAAGTGCAGTATGTCGAAGAAGTCCACGACCGCGCGGCCGCGGCGGCGATGCACCTCGAAGAGCGTCAAGTGGTGGTCCTGATCCACTCCGGCTCGCGCGGGCTCGGGCACCAGGTTTGCACCGATTACGTGGCGCTTATGAACAAAGTAATGTCAAATTACAACATCACCTTGCCCGACCGCCAGCTTGCGTGCGCACCGATTCGTTCGGACGAGGGACAGGCCTATTTGGGCGCGATGGCCGCAGCCGCCAATTTCGCGTGGGCCAACCGTCAGGCGATACTTCACTTTCTTAGGGGCGCATTTGAGCGGGTATTCGGCCAGGAAGCGCGTCTCGCGCTGATATACGACGTGTGCCACAACATTGCCAAGCGCGAGACATACCGTGTCGAGGGCCGGGAGCGCGACGTGCTGGTCCATCGCAAAGGCGCGACACGTGCGTTTCCGCCCGGTCATCGCGAGATCCCGGCGGATTATCGCGCCATCGGGCAGCCGGTGTTCGTTCCGGGCAGCATGGGGACAGCATCATGGGTGCTCGTCGGCCAGGAACGCGCAATGCAAGAGACGTTCGGAAGCGTCTGCCATGGAGCGGGCCGGCTGCTCAGCCGCACTGCCGTGCGCAAGGGGAAGAACGCACGGGAAGAGCAGCGGAAGCTCGAACAGGAGGGAATTCTGGTTCGCAGCGAATCGCGCGATGGCATTCTCGAAGAACTTCCGGAGGCGTATAAGGACGTCGATGAAGTCATTGAAGTGGTGCACAAGGCCGGTCTCGCTAAGAAGGTTGCACGCCTGCGCCCGATGGGCGTGATCAAGGGTTGACTGCCGGACACCACGCCCCGGCTCACGATACACTAGCGCTCAATGAAACAAATCTGTTTCGCGCTTCTCTGTGCGGCTGCGATACTTACGCCCGCGTTGTCCCGCCAGTCCGGTCAAAGCTCGGCATACGGCCGCTGGGATCTTACCATCAAGACTCCGAACGCAACGTATCCTTCGTGGATAGAGGTGACCGAAGCCAGATCGAATGCCACGGTGCGCATCGTCGGTCGGGTTGCCAGTGTACATCCCGCTACTGGCGTAAAGCTCGAAGGATCGCATCTTACGTTCACAAGTATGGAGTCCGGCCGACAGATGCCCGTGAGCTGGGATATGACGTTATCGGGCGGAAAGCTCACCGGGACCCAGAAAAGCTCCGACGGATTTGAGAGCAGGATCACCGGCGAGCACGCGCCGGCGCTGACCCATGCAGCACCGGCGGCGTGGTCGGATCCCGAGCCCTTGTTTGACGGAACCGACTTGAAGGGTTGGCAGCCGGACAACGCATCGAAGAATCACTGGGTGGCTGAAAACGGCGAACTGGTGAATCAATCGGCCGGAGCGAACATCCTGAGTACGCGCAAGTTTAACGATTTCAAGCTGCACATCGAATACAACTGCCCGCCCGATGGAAATAGCGGCGTTTACTTACGCGGCCGCTATGAGGTGCAGGTTGAATACGAGGCGGTGGACAAGAATGACAAGCTGCACATGATGGGCTCGATTTACGGGTTCATCGCACCGGCAGTGACGGTCCCGCCGCGGCCAAGCCAATGGGAAAGTTACGATATTATGCTCATCGGACGCACTGTAAGCATCGTGCGCGACGACGTCAAGATCATCGATAGCCAGGAGATCCCGGGCATCACGGGCGGTGCTCTCGATAGCGCGGAAGGCAAGCCCGGTCCGATTTACATTCAAGGCGACCATACCGGCGGCATGAAGTATCGCA
>JAVKSW010000449.1:0-2817 GCA_039583505.1 Bryobacteraceae bacterium
CAGCACCACGGCCGATGTACGTAACACCCTCCGATTATAGCCGGACAGGTGCAATAACCAGCGAGCTTACAACGATCGCCGATCGCCTCGCGAAACCGCGCAGAAGGCCGATGGTGCCCGACAAATGCGATAGCATGCCAGACGGCAATGAAAGACTACCGTTATCGTCGCCAGTAACCCCGATAATAACGATGTCCGTAATATCGTGGACCTATCCAGTAGGCGCCCGCGTACGGCGGCCGAGCCCAGTAACCGACATGCCAAGCCCAACGCGGTCCAGCCGGATACCAGTACCCTCCAACCCAGGCGTACCCGGGTCCGGGAACTGGCGGGGCGTACGCAACCACCGGCGCAGGCGGAGGCGGTGCAGCATAGTAGCCATACACAGGCGCTCCCAGTCCAACGCCGAAAAACACACGTGTTCCGGCAAACACGGAACTGCCGGCCAACAATAACAGTGCAAGTAGTTTGGTTTTCATAGATAACTCCTCCTCCGAAGTTCGTCCGCTCAATGGCGAATCTATCCTGTTTTTCGCAACTAAATTGCCAACTGTAAACGCTTGAAAAGACGTCGCCCGCGCGTCTGGGAAGCGGCCCATCGCCACCGCCCGTGGTGGATTTTAGCCACCGGGACTACTCTTCATGTAAGGAGGATCTGACATCTCATGGGCAGTCGAAAAATTGCACTGGTGACCGGAGCAGGGTCGGGCATAGGCCGTGCTGTCGCGCTCGCGTTTCACTCAGCGGCCTATTCGGTCGTACTCGCAGGCCGGCGCGCAATCGAACTCGAGAATACTGCGGGGTCCGCAACCGCGGCCGCCGGTGAAATGCTCGCGGTGTCCACGGATATTAGCAATCCCGATGCGGTGGAAGCGCTCTTCACGAAAACGAGGGAAGCATTCGGCCGCTTGGACGTGCTGTTCAACAACGCCGGCATCGGCGCCCCCGCCGTGCCTATGGAAGATGTGAGTTATCAACAATGGAACGCAGTCGTCGGCGTAAATCTCACGGGCGCCTTCCTCTGCGCTCAGCACGCGATCCGTCTGATGAAAGCACAAAATCCGCGTGGCGGCCGAATCATCAACAATGGATCTATTTCCGCGCATGCGCCGCGGCCAAACTCCGCACCATACACCTCCACCAAACACGCCATCACGGGACTGACAAAATCGATCTCACTCGACGGCCGCAACTACGATATTGCCTGCGGACAAATCGATATCGGCAACGCCGCCACGGAAATGACCGAGCGCATGGCTGCCGGAGTGCCGCAAGCCAGCGGGGCTGTCCTCGCCGAACCCCGGATCGATGTCCGCCATGTCGCCGATGCGGTTCTCTACATGGCCAACTTGCCGCTGGATGCCAACGTACAGTTCATGACGGTCATGGCGACTAAGATGCCGTACATAGGACGAGGTTGAAACCGGCGTATTCGCCTCAAGTTTCTCCACTCGTCAAGCATCCAATTTCCAAGTCAGTTGTCACTTCACGAGAGGTTCGGATACACTCTTCGTGCTAGGCCGCACGGCAGCCTGACGTTTTTCCTGCTATCCTGATAAAGCACACACAAACGCGTAAGTGCTTTGTGCGCTGACTTCCCTGCTTTGGATTTAGCACCCTTTTGAAGATTGGATTTGTAAGTCTCGGCTGTCCGAAAAATCTCGTTGACACCGAGGTCATGATGGGTCAACTCGTCGCCCAAGGGCACGAACTTACCGGCCAGCCCTCGGAAGCGGACGTCATCGTCGTCAACACGTGCAGCTTCATCGATCCTGCCAAGCAGGAGTCGGTTGACACCATCCTCGAAATGGCCGAATACAAGAAGACCGGCAAAGCCCGTCGCCTCATCGTGGCCGGATGTCTGGTTGAGCGCTATCGCTCCGACATTCAGAAGAGTGTTCCCGAAGTAGATGCCGTGCTCGGCACGAATGAGCTTGAAAAGATTACTGCGCTCTGCGAAGGTATGCAGACGAAGCAAGTGACCTCCGTGCCGTATCTCTATCACGACCTCACGCCACGCGTCTTCACGACCCCTCGCCATTCCGCTTACATCAAAATCGCGGAAGGTTGCGATCATCCCTGCTCATTCTGCGTCATTCCGCAATTCCGGGGCGCATTCCGCAGCCGGCGCTTCGAAAGTATTGTCAACGAGGCATCCCGGATGTTCGCGATGGGTGTCCGCGAAATCAATCTCATCGGTCAGGACACGACCTGCTACGGTCAGGACTTCGGTCTGAAACATGGCCTCGCGGATCTTCTCGCGCGTCTTGCTGCAATTCCGGGGGACCTGCCGAAATGGATTCGTTTTCTCTACGCATACCCGAACAGGGTCACACAGAAGCTGCTCGATACCATCGCCGCTCACGACTCGTTGGTGAAATACATCGACATGCCGTTGCAGCACGCAAGCGCGCCCGTGCTCAAGCGCATGAAGCGCGGCGCGCACGCCGACATTTTTCTGAAGCTGCTCGATCGCATACGCGCCACTATCCCCACCGTAGCCATCCGCACCAGCATGATCGTCGGCTTTCCCGGCGAAACGGAGCGCGATTTTGAGGAGCTGTGCCAGTTCGTACAGGCCGCTCAGTTGGATCGCCTGGGCGTTTTCTCCTACAGCGATGAGGAGACCAGCCAAAGTTATCTGCTCGACGGCAAGGTTGACTCGCGCACTATTTATAACCGCAAACGTCGCCTGCTCGCGCTGCAGCGCCGCATGTCACTTGCGCGCAACAAGCGCCTGGTAGGGAGAGAACTTCCGGTTCTGCTCGAAGGACCGTCGAAAGAAACCGATCTGCTTTGGGAAGCCCGCCTCCCGAC
>JAVKSW010000449.1:2827-3071 GCA_039583505.1 Bryobacteraceae bacterium
TCCCGACCCAGGCTCCCGAGATCGATGGCGTCTGCTATGTCAATGATTTCGGCCCGGCGGAACCTCGGCCTGGCGAAATTCGGACACTCCGCATTACTGAAGCGCATGATTATGACCTCGTTGGCGAACTGATCGATTCATCCGAAACCTCGTTCGCCGCCGTCAGGCAAGCTGCCGATCCATTTCCGATTCTGAGTTCGAATGCCGCACGCACCTCAGCATTGCCGGCTCGATAATAGAAGCG
>JAVKSW010000450.1:0-3066 GCA_039583505.1 Bryobacteraceae bacterium
CCACATAGCAGCCGTCGCGGACGCTCGACCCTCCGGGCACGATCCGCACTCCGTCAGAGACAGAGAAGTGCTTCAACGGATAGGTTGACTTGTCGAAAAACTGCGAGGCACTCCCGCCGCCCTGCATCTCGACGACGCCGCCCATCCGAAACCCGAGTAAGATTCCCTTCTTGACCCAAGCGTTGACGCGCCAGCCGGTCGCTTGCGAGGAGTCCGGCTCTGCGGCGCGAACGCTTCCCTTGTTCAGTAGATTGCGGAACTCACCGAAGAGCTGTTTCTGCTCCTCGGAATACGTCGCGGGCTTCTCTTCGAAGAGCGCCTCAATTGCTTGCCGCATGAACTCCGGACAGCAACCCGAGCGACTCCAGAACGGTCTCGATCTTTTGCTGCGATGCCTGCTGCGGCGCGACCATGGGCAATCGCCACACCGGTTCCAACAGCCCCATGCGCGCCATCGCGAATTTCACCGGACCGGGGCTGGTTTCGACGAAGTTGATCTCCATCAATGCTTGGTATTTCCGCTGCAATTCACGCGCTCGCCTGAATTCGCCGTTCAGCGCCGCGCGTGTCAGCTCGCCGAATTCAGCCGGGATTTCATTCGAGACCACCGAAATGACGCCCCGCCCTCCCAGCGCGACCAGCGGAATGGTAATGGCATCGTCGCCCGAAAGCACCACAAACGAATCCGGCACGCGCACCGCAAGAGCGGCCATCTGCGAGATATTGCCCGACGCCTCTTTCACCCCGATGATGTTCGGAATCTCCGCAAGCCGAATCAGCGTGCCGGGTTCGACATTCACCGACGTTCGCGGCGGAACGTTATACACGATGATCGGCAGCGTTGTCGATTCCGCGATGGCGCGGTAGTGGCAATACAAACCTTCTTGCGTGGGCTTGTTGTAGTACGGGGTCACCGACAATACGCCGGAGGCGCCAATGGTCTTCAGCTCCGCTATCAGCTCGATGACTTCTTCGGTGTCGTAGCCTCCCGCCCCTGCAAGCACCGGAACACGTCCACCCGCCTCTTCGACAGTAATTTCGACGATGCGCGAATGCTCATGGCGTTTGAGCGTGGGACTCTCGCCGGTGGTGCCGCACGGACAAAGAAAATCGATTCCCGCATCGATCTGCCGCTTGACGAGGGCACGCAACGTCTCCTCATCCAGCGAGCGATCCGATCGAAACGGCGTTACCAGCGCCGTGCCACAACCGCTAAACATGTGCCCTCCTCTCACCGGCGATTCTTGTCCGCATTTCCGGCGCCGAACAAAACTTCTTCGAAGGTATAGACGCCTTTGCGGTCCAGAATCCATCGGGCGGCCTTCAGCGCGCCGTGCGCGAACGCGTCCCGGCTACGCGCAACGTGCCGCAACGTAATCGTATCAGCCGCCGAGTCGAAGCCGATTTCATGTGTTCCCGGGTGTTTCCCCGCGCGGTTCGAGCTCACGTCGATGTTCCGAGCCCAGCCGCGCCGGCGCATCGCCTCCATCAACTGCAGCAGCGTTCCCGAAGGCGCATCCTTCTTCGCATCGTGATGGATCTCCCACGCCCAAGCCCCATATGCGTATTCCTGAGAGAGAAGCTCCGCGGCCAAGCCCGCGAGCTTTTTAAAAACCGCGACCCCGACTGAAAAATTTGGACTCCATACCAGGCCCGTACCGGCTTCTTCGACGCTCTTCTTCACCGCAGCCAGGTGATCCGTCCATCCTGTCGTTCCCGTGACTGCCTGTACCTTCGCCGCGGCCAGAAGCGTCAGATTGCGCGGCGCCGCTTCCGGCGTCGAAAACTCAATCGCCACATCAATTCCTGAAAGCACCGCCGGCGTGATTCCGCTGCCGTCGCGATTCCCCGCCCCCGCGAGCCGGAGAACAACCTCGAAATCATGTTGCGGCGCCAGTTGCTCCACCAGCCGGCCCATCTTGCCGTAACCGACCAAGGCAAGTTTTTTCGTCACGCCCATGTTCAATCGAAAACTGCCGGATCGAGATCAAAAAAGAATTCGTCGTGCAACACGGCAACCGTCTCCTTCAAATCGCTCTCCGAAACGACAAAGCCCAAATTCAGCAACGAGGCGCCTTGCGAAATCATGCGAATGTTTCTGTCGTAGAGCACCTGAAAGGCGCGGCCGGCAATTCCCGGCGTATGCCGGATATTCTCTCCCACCAGGCACACGATGGCCTGACCGTCTTCGACGCTCACCTGGGCGAACTCGCGCAACTCGCGGCAAATGTGTTCCAACTGCTCGCGGTTATCGATGGTAAGTGAAACGCTCACTTCGGAAGTTGAAACCATATCGACGCTGGTATCGTAGCGATCGAAAATTTCAAAAATGCGGCGAAGAAATCCATGCGCGAGCAACATCCGCGTCGAGTGGATATTCAGAATCGTAATGTCGCGCTTGCAGGAAATGGATTTCACCGCGTTCTTACACGGCGCCGGCTGCGACGTGATTCGCGTGCCTGCAGCTTCGGGCCGTTTCGAATTCAGGATCAGCACCGGGATATTCTTCTCGAGAGCCGGCAGCACGGTCGCCGGATGCAGCACCTTCGCACCAAAATACGCCATCTCCGCGGCTTCCGCAAAAGAAATGCTCTTCACCCGGCGTCCTCCGGGAATGAGCCGGGGATCGGCCGTCAGCATGCCATCCACATCCGTCCAGATCTGAATCTCTTCGGCGTCCACCCCGGCGCCCACGATGGCCGCGGAGTAATCGGAACCGCCTCGCCCCAGCGTGGTGGTCTGTCCATCCTTGGTTCCGGCGATGAAGCCGCCCATCACAACCACGGCGGTCTCGGCCATCGGCTTCACGTTCTCTTGAATACCTGCGTAGGTTTCCTCGAGCAATGGTTGCGCCTGCGTGAAGCGGTCGTCGGTAAGAATCACGCGCCGCGCATCCACGTGCTGCGTCCGCATGCCCGCGGCCTGGAAGGCAAACGTTACGATGAGGCTCGAAAGGCGCTCGCCCACGCTGGCGATCGCATCCATCGAACGCGGCGAAAGCTCGCCCACCACCGAAAGCCCCTTGACCAATTCGTCGAGCCAGTCGAAATGCGCGCGGATGTAGCG
>JAVKSW010000451.1:0-3066 GCA_039583505.1 Bryobacteraceae bacterium
GATTCGGTCAGCTTCGATCCACCGCGCGTCACGTAGAACACATCGAAGGCCCGGTGTGCTTCCGTGTCGATCATCACAATATCGATGTCGCAGCCGCTGCCGCTGATCGCGGACACCAGATCGTAGAGCAGACCGGGACGATCTTCGCCCACGAACTCGATCAGAGTGGAGACATCGGATGCTTCGTTGTTGAAGCGCGCCGTCGGCGTCACCCGCGCGCCGGCGGTCGGACGCGGAGTGGGGCGTCTTCTTTTCAGCAGATCGGCTACTTCGATCGACCCTCTCACGACGCACTCGACCGTCCACTGCAGCCGGCTGACTTCACCGGGATTCAGTTCCAGCGTGTTCATCGGGTCCGCAAACCGAAAAACATCCAGGGCCGAGCCGGCCGCATTCGACGCCGCTTCCGCTTTGACGATATTCATTCCGAAACTGGCAAGCGCCCCGCAGAGCAATGCAAACAGCCCGCGCCGATCGCGGGCGAGCACTGTCATCAGGTAAGCGCCTGCTTCCCGCGATATTTCGACTGCAACGCCTTCGCGCTCGCTTTTCTGCTCGAGTGTCCAGTGATGCTCAATCTCCTTGCGCGTGTGTGTGCGGAGATATCTCTTCGGAAGTCCGTCCAGAAAATTGGCTAGTCCCGAAGCCGCGGCATCTTCGCCCTCCAGATCCGGAGTGTCGTGAATCCGGTCGCTCGCAAGCTCCCGCGTCAGTTGCTCCAGGCCAACCGAATAAACCCTCCAAAGCTGTTCCATGCGCCACGGTGTCATGGCCGTGGGATTGACCGCGCTGATGTCCGCGTAGGTGAGCAGAGTAAGCCTGCGCAGGTCCTCTTGCGTGCCCACGCGTAAAGTGAGGAAACGCGCCGTCGCCGGATCGTCCAGGTCGCGGCCGTTCATGACCAGCGAAAGATCTAAGTGGTGCTCGATCAGAAACAGAATCGCATCTTCCATCGATTGCGGAACATGCAGGCGCTGAAGGAGTGTGCGCGCTGCCGATAACGAGCCGCGCACATGATCCCCGGGACTGACTCCCTTGCCCAAATCGTGCAGCAGAAGGGCCAAGCGCAAAATAATGCGGTTCTCCTCCTCCAGCGCGAAATCGTGAAAGCGAGCCGGCGTGCCCGGCCTGCGCGCCACCAGGTCATCGATCGTTTTGATGGCCACCAATGTGTGTTCGTCAACCGTGTAGCGATGATAGAAATCGCGCACGACGAGGCTGTCGATGTTCTGCCACTCGGGAATGCCCGCAGCGAGCAGGCCGGTCTCCTGCATCTGCTCGAGCGCGAACCCGGTTTGCGGCTGGGCGAATAAATTGCGCCACGCCGGCCAGCCGGCAGGACGATCATGAAATAGCTGCGTGAGTCTATCCGCCTCGCTTCGCAAACGCCTCTGCGTGTCCCAGGAAAGCCGCAATCCGTGGCGCGCGACGAAGGAAAACAAGTGCAGCACGGATTCCGCCGAGTTCAACGTCTCGCCAGGATTGCGCAGAAAAACTCGCTCTCGCGAGATGGTGAACTCCGAAGTGGAAAGCCGGGTGCGCCAATCGCGAAACTGCCGCAGCAGGGAGGCGTCCTGCGCATCGGTGTATTCCAGAGCGCGAACGCTCGATTGGAACACGCGCCGCGCATGCTGGAAATACACCCGCATCCACGCCTCTGGCGCAAGCGGCTCATGCGCCAAATCGTGGGCCGCTTCGTCTTGCATCTCAAAGCTCAGCAGGTTGTTGTCACGCTGGGCGCGAATGTGCAAAAAGCAGCGCAAAGCATACAGAAAATGCAGTGCGGGTGCCAGTTCGTCAATCGCTTCTCGGATGGCCTCATACCGTGGCGTGAGCGCGCCCAGCCAGCGCAAAAGGTGAACGTCCCGAATGCCGCCGGGCGCCTCCTTGATGTTCGGCTCCAAGTGATAGACGGTGTCGTTGAATTTCGAATGCCGTTGTCGCGCCATTTCAGCCAACCGGCGAGAGAGGATAGCTCCGTCGCGCCGGAAGACCTCCGGCAGCCGCTCGGCAAGCGTACCGAACAGTTCGCGGTCGCCGAACAGAAAGCGCAGATCGAGCAGGCTGATGTGCAGTTCGATATTGTCGTCATGCCAGCGGCAGCACTCCGCGATGGTGCGCGCCGAATGACTGACGCGCAGCCCACTATCCCATAGAAGCCGCAGAAACTCCGAAAGGGCGCCTTTCAATGCGCCGAGATCCGGCTCGTCTTCGACCAACACCAGCAGATCGATGTCGGAGTGCGGAAACAGCTCACGCCGGCCGTATCCTCCCACCGCCGCTATCGCAAACCGGGCGCCTTTCAGACAGTCCGCCGCCGCGCTCTCGACAACGGAGTCAACCAGCTCGGTTCGGCGCGCGAGAAGTTTCGCGGCATCGCAATCGCTCAGAAATTGCTCAAATGCCTGCTGAATCGACTGCCAGCTGTCGACTCCCCTTGCGTCGCTCAGCTTCAGAGTGCGGCCTCACCGGTATCGTCATTCCGGATGCGTATGGCTTCAACCACTTCATAGACGAAAATCTTGCCATCGCCGATTTTTCCGGTACGCGCCGCCGCGGAGATCGTGCGGGCGATCTCATCCCAACGTGAATCGGGCACCACCGTTTCGATTTTGATCTTCGGCAGCAGGTCTACTTCGTATTCCATCCCGCGATAGACCTCCTTATGCCCCTTCTGCCGCCCGTGCCCGCGGACTTCCGTAATCGTGATACCGTCCACGCCGACGCTGGTGAGCGCCTCCTTCACCTCGTCGAGCTTGTGAGGCTGGATGATGGCTTCAATTCTTTTCATTGCCGCTGTCCTCTGTTTTGCCGCATATCTATGGTCAGGCATCCAGATTGTAGCCCTCTTCGCCATGCATGCTGAGGTCGAGTCCTTCCAGTTCCTGCTCCGTGTTCACTCGAACTCCGATCAGCACATCCACAATCTTCAAAATGATCAGCGTTCCCACCAGAGCGAGACCCCACGCGATCGCGACGCCCGCTAGCTGGTTCAGCACCTGCTGCGGATGGCCGTCGATCCAGCCGAGCGGCAGCAGTTTGCCGTTTGCATCTTTTAGTCCGTCG
>JAVKSW010000452.1:0-3058 GCA_039583505.1 Bryobacteraceae bacterium
GGGTGGATCGAGAGGCGGCCAGGTGAACAGTATCCGCGGCTCACTCACGCCGGCTTTGCGCTGGTGCACTCGGCCGAATGATGCGGAGCGCGATAAACCCGAGAGTCAAGGCTGTTACAATTCAAACTGAGTCACTACCGAAGCGCGAGCCATCTGAAACTGTCCTACACGGCAGACGTGGACAATAGGCGGTTCCCTGTTGGGACGAAAACGGCCCAGGAGTTCAGAGCCGTCTTGCCTCTCGATATTGACGTTCCTCTCCCTCAGCATTCGGGAGCAAATGGGGCAAAATGATAGAGGTTTAATTCAATGCGAATTTATCTCCGCCAGTTTTGCGTCAATCTTCTTGATATCGTTTGACGACCGATTTTGCTGATACTGATATTGTTTTGATGTTTTCTCCCCAAACCACTTGACTACAAGCATGGAATTAGAATCCATTTTTATTCCGACATTTTCTTTTAACATCCTCAATAGCCCTCGAAACACACCAATCAATTCCTCAAATTGTTTATCAAGATATATTGATTCTATAAAAGGTAGGATCTCTCTTTCATATGATCTATCTTTATATCTGATTGCCTCAACATCGCTCTTAATCGTTCTATATGAATTTTCAAGCTTTTCCAAATTTTCAAGTATGGCAGAAAAACTCTGTCCAGAACATGATTTGAAAAACATTGGTATTGAGGTTTGGTCCCTCACGCTTCCTTCAATTATGTTTCTTATCCTTCTAAGGGAGTCATTCATGTAATTAGCGTAATTCGGGGAAAATGTGGGCTTGGCCGCTGCCGTAACGTTTGGGGGAATGGGAGACGATGGTGGCGGCATCGGTGCCGCAACCTGGGTAATGACCTGCCGATTCCTCATCGTCCCCTGTGGCTGATTAACCGGCGGTCGTGGTTTCTTAATTATTGCTGCAATAAGAGCAAGGATGATTACCACAAACCAGGAAACGGGATTAGTAGCAACATCTGCAAGAATGGCAGACAATTTCGGCGCATAAGGTTTAATCCACATCCAAGCAATGCTTACCAGCAGCGATATGGCCGCAAATGCAAAAAACAAGCCGATCAAAAGCTTGCGTTTCCATCCTGCTGTCTGGACTCCAGCGATGGACAATGTCATTGCCGTACCGAGGAAGAATAGAATGATGGTGAGATCGTCGCCCTTGGGCATTTTCTACGATCCATAGTGACAACCGCTCCCTTTCCCGCTAAACTGCCTGTCGCGGGTTGAGGGCGATCCGAAAAGCGACGAAGCGGGGGAGTACAGCCCCCGCCCGTCATCCTTCGTATAGCATAAATCTATCTGGATCGTTCAGTCCCACCCGAATCCCCGCGGCGGTTCCACGTTCTTCAACTCTGACAGATCGACATCGCAGATCGCCCGCAGCGCTTCCGCCGTGGCGCTCTCGGTAAGGCTCTCCGGCAGGCTGTCGAGCCAGGATTGATATTACGCCTGAAGCGCGACCAGCTCGGCGACAGCATCGTGCCAGCGCCGGGAGCGCGAGCGGCGATAGATAGGTTTGCGGTAGCGCACCTGCGGCGCTCCGTCCACATGCGCCTCGCGGAACCGCGCTTGCCGTTCGGTGGCGGTCATCGCCTTGTCTCCCAAAGGCTTGCGATCCGGCATCGAAGCCATCCATTCCGTTACATAACGGTGTTGTGTGGGCCGCCGTCAGTCCTGAACGGCGAGCTTCCAACGCCTTGCGCGACCCTTGCCGAGCTTCTCGATCTGCCCTTTGCGGTCGTGTCGCGAAGTTGGTAGGAAAGGCTGACGGCGCATCTCCCGCTCACGATATTGGTGCGTTCAGGCGGCGCGATCAAGGTTGTGCTCGGCCGGCGGGACATGGAACGTGTCCCACCCGTCGACGCGACGCAGGCTGATCTGGCCGCTGGCGAGCAACGCCCAGAACAGCATGCAAGCGGTCTCGGCGCAGGGCAGCAGGCACTGCGTCTTGATGCGCCGCTTGAACTCCTCGTGCAGACGCTCGACGGCATTCGTGGTCCGTAACGATTTCCACTGCTCGGGCGGGTAGCGCAGGAAGGTGAAGAGCCGCCCTCCGGCCTCCGCCAGGCTGGCGACGACGGCCGGGCACTTCAGCCGCCATTTGCGCACGAAGGCCTTGTGCCTGGCTTCGACCTCCGTGACCGTCTTGGCGTAGATCATGTCGGTGTAATCGGCGCTGAGTTCCTCGTGCAGCCGCTTCGGCGCGTGCGCCAGCAGATTGCGATGCTTGTGCACGGTGCAGCGCTGGACCGGCACCGCGGGCCACAAGGCGGCGATGGCCTTGTCCAAGCCTGACGCGCCATCGACGATGACCAGCTCGGGCGCCGGCAGGCCACGGGCCACCAAGTCGTCCAGCAGGGCCCGCCAAGCGGCCTCGCTTTCGCCGCCCATGTTGCGCAAGGCGAGCAGCACTCCTGAGCCTGTCGAAGGGCTGGCCGTCACGCCGAACGCCCAGCGCCACCAGCACCGAGAGGCTGGTCGCCTTCCTGTCCAGGCGCACCCGGACGACCGTGCCGTCGAGGATCAGGCGGACGATGTCGTCCCCGGCAAGATCGCGCTGCTGCCAGGCTTCCCAGTCGGTGTGCACCTTGTGCCAAGCCCGGCTCACCACGTCTTTGCCGACGGCGCCGCCGAACAACGCCCCGAGCGCCCGGCGCACCCGCCGGGTGTTGGTGCCGGAGAGATAGGTGGCGGCGATCAGCGCCTCGGCACGCCGGGTCAGCCGCTTATAGGCCGGGATAGTCCGGTTGTGCCATTCCGAGGTCCGGCCGTCCGCCCCGGCCAGGCGCGCCCGCGGCACCGATACGCTGACCGGGCCAAAGGTGCCAATCAGCTGGCGCTCGCGATGCCCGTGGCGGTGGCCGCGCGCGGGACCTTGCCGGTCATAGCGGCGGCGCTGCAAGACCGCGTCCAGCTCGGCCTCCAGCATCTCCTCGATAAACCCGCGAATGCGCGCGCGCACCGCCCCTTCCAGCGGATCGAACCAATCCTGATCCTGGAATGGCTGCGGCGCGCTCGTTGCAGTAATCTCGTCCATGGCGTGATC
>JAVKSW010000453.1:0-3057 GCA_039583505.1 Bryobacteraceae bacterium
ACCGGTGACCGGAAGCTTGAATGCCGTCGCGGGGATTACCTATTCGGCGACGTTTTACGTGCTGCGCTGTCTTTTGCCGGAAGAAGCCGTGCCGACGGCAGGCCTGATGCGCCCTGTCGACTTGATCCTGGGAGAAGCCTCGGTAGTGAATGCGCGCGTACCCGCGGCCGTTGCCGGAGGCAACGTGGAAACCTCCCAGCGGATTGTGGACGTCTTGTTGCGCGCTTTCGCAAAAATGTTGCCGGACAGGATACCGGCGGCGAGTTCCGGCACCATGAATAACCTCACAATCGGCGGCATCGATCCGCGCAACGGGCAAACGTATGCCTATTACGAAACCATTGCGGGCGGGGCGGGCGCGCGGCCTGGCTCCGATGGTGTCTCCGGCGTCCATACGCACATGACAAATTCCCTGAATACTCCCGTGGAAGCGCTCGAGTATGCGTATCCGTTCCGCGTACGTCAGTATTCGTACCGCAAGAATTCGGGAGGCGCTGGTAAACATCGAGGCGGTGACGGACTAATTCGTGAGATTGAGCTATTGGGCGCCGCGCAAGTGACTCTGCTGAGCGATCGCCGTATGTTTGCGCCGTACGGTCTTGCCGGCGGAGAATCAGGCAGCACGGGCCGCAGCGATTTAATCGTGGAGGGCGCTACCACACCGCTGCCCGGCAAGTGCAATATCCAAACGGATGCGGGCGCGATTCTGCGAATTGCCACACCGGGCGGCGGCGGATGGGGCACGAGCGAAACGTGATGCAAGTGAGCCGCGAAGAGTGGATGAAGCAAGCGGTCGAGCTGGCGCTCGAAAACGTCAGAAGCGGACGGGGTGGTCCGTTTGGCGCCGTCGTCGTGAAGGGCGGCGGCGTGATCTCGACCGGGGTAAATTTGGTGGCTGCGGCGAATGACCCTACCGCCCACGCTGAGATCGTGGCGATTCGGCGTGCGTGTGAAGCACTGCAAGATTTTCAGCTCGACGGTTGCGAGATATACGCGAGTTGTGAACCGTGTCCAATGTGTCTCGGCGCCATCTATTGGGCCAGGCTCGCGGCTTATTATTTCTGCTGTACGCGAGCGACCGCGGCTGAAGCCGGGTTCGATGATGCGTTCATCTACGATCAGTTCCAACTCACGCCGAAGGAGCGGGCCATTGCCGGGCATCGCCTGATCGTCGACAATGGATCGGCGCCCTTCGCCGAGTGGGCGCGCAGCGCACGGAAGATTACGTATTAGCGCGCAGTCTCGACCCGCTGCGAGCCGCGAGTTTCGTGATAGTGCTCGCGCAACGCGGAGAGTGCGAAAATCCTCTCGAGACGAACGCCAAACTTTTCCGCAAGCAGCTCTTGCGCTCCGCTCTCCCGATCGACCAGACAGATTGCGCCAAGTACGTTCATCTCCGCAGCCATGGCTTTCTCAATCGCGATTGCCGTCGATTCGCCTCGCGTGCAGACGTCATCGATGACCACAACCGGAACGCCCGCGGTCCGTTCGATGCCTTCAATCGACCTCTGCCTCCCGTGCTTCTTTAATTCCTTGCGAACCACGAACGCGTCGATCGGGCGCCCGGCCTTAACACTTTCACAGGCTATGGCCACAGCTATCGGATCGGCCCCCATGGTGAGGCCACCCACCGCCTCCGGACGCCACTGGAGGGCCTGCAGCTTACGGAGAAAGACACGTCCGACGACAGAGATCCACCGGGCAGAGCAGGTGGTAAGCCTTGCGTCCACATAAACGTCCGATTTGTCGCCAGACGCAAGCGTGAAGTCGCCGAACCGTATGGATTTCTCAAGCAGGCCGTTTTGCAGAGAAAAAAGCTCCTTTTCGGCGTCAAACGGCATCGGCTGAAAGACCTAATTCTAGCAAACGAGGACATCCGGGAATATCCGTTGCCCTTCCGATTGCCCATTGACAAAATGCCCAAACTATGATTACCTTCTTAGGAGCACGTAAATCCTTCCTGTCACTTGAACGCACTCGGTACAGCCCACCTTCCAACGGTAAGCAGCTCTCGATTCCCCTCATTTGATGTGTGTAGGTTTGTGTCGCCGAATTAAAGAAAGAGAGAAGTGAAGAGAGAGTTATGAAAGAAACTGGAACGGTAAAGTGGTTCAACGCCTCAAAGGGGTTCGGATTCATCGCCCGCGAGAATGGCGAAGATGTATTTGTCCATTTCTCCGCGATTGAAGCCTCCGGCTATAGAAGCCTGGAAGAAGGCGCGCGCGTTACTTTTGTTGTAAAGAACGGGCCCAAAGGACTACAAGCCGAACAAGTAGCTTTAGCGTAGAATCCGACAGCCGGCCGGTTGTCGAGTCCCAAAAATTCATACAGCGAACAGCTCAGTGATTGTGAAGCCGCGTACCGGTTAACGGTACGCGGCGCACGTATTTCACAGCTTTGTTTTCGAACAATTGTGCGATGACGGAGTCGGGCACGGGCTCGTCGGTTTCGACGATCGAGATCGCGGTCAGCGGCTCGCCGGGTTGACGCTCCGCGAGTGCCGCCGTATCCTGGCGGCCCAGCGCGAAGTTCGCGATGTTGATGCCGTTTTTGCCCAGCACAGTGCCGAGATAGCCGATGACGCCAGGCACGTCTTCATTCTTCGAGTACATCAGATTACCATCCAGCGTTGCTTCACACGAAATTCCTTCCACCTGCAGCAGCCGCGGCTTGTCCAGCACAACAGCGCCTACCGCGGAAAACGAACCCGCCTCTGTGGCTAGTTCCATGCGAATGGAATCCATATGGACGTGACCGGGCTCTTGCTGCTCAACGACACGAAAGCCGCGCTGCGTGGCGATCTGCATTGCATTTACGAGATTCGCCCGGTATTCGAGCGACCGGCTCAGCACGCCGGCTAACCCTGCATTCCGCAACAGATGCGTGCTCTGGTCGGCTAAGCGGCCGAAATACACCAGCCGGATGGTATGCGCATTGCCAACGGAGATGTGGCTCAAAAACAATCCCAAGCGCTCCGCCAGCGTGACGTAAGGGCCCAGTGTTCGATACTGCTCCGCGGTGAGCGCCGGCATGTTGACGGCATTCAGCGCCGCGCCC
>JAVKSW010000454.1:0-3050 GCA_039583505.1 Bryobacteraceae bacterium
TTTCCATATAGACCGCCGCCCTGCAAACCAGATGAGACGTCGTATCCACAGGCTCCAGTTTACGCCGCAAGTGTCATCAGGCAAGATTCATTGGGTGCCATAATCTTACTAGAGTCTTACCAATGGAAACCACTCGGCTTTCTAGTAAGGGCCAAATCGTTGTTCCCAAGAACATACGCACTGCCCGAGCCTGGGTACCAGGCACTGAGTTCACGGTCGAAGAGACCAGCGATGGAATTCTGTTGCGGCCCGCGGGTAGTTTCCCCCGAGTCACCCTTGATAGGGTAGCGGGCTGTCTCCGGTCCAAGCGGAACTCGAAAACGGCTACGCAAGTGCGCACTGCCGTGGAACGACAAGTCCTTCGGCGCCATGATCGCGGTCGATACTAACGTATTGATCCGGTTGCTAACCGAGGACGATCCCAAACAAGCCGCCGCGGCGCGGTCTCTGTTTGCGACGGCGCCAATCTGGATCGCTAAGACGGTACTGCTTGAAACCGGTTGGGTCCTGCGCAGCCTGTACGGCTTTGAAGAGAGCGCAATTCGCGACGCGTTCACCAAGTTGCTCGGCCTGGACAACGTTCATATGGAGGATGAACCATCGATCGCAGCCGCTCTTGCGCTTACGGTCCACGGAATTGAGCTTGCCGACGCCATGCACTTGAGTAGCAGACCGCCCGGGGCCACCTTTATTTCCTTTGATCGGTCCTTTGTTCGCCGAGCCACGCGTGCAGGTGCAACCGAAGTAGGCTGCTTCCGTGCGGAAGCGTAGGGTTGCGCCGGATACACGTATCCAATCCGCCTACTGCCACATCCTAGGGATCGCGCGTTTCCCGTTACAATTGGTCCGTGCCCCGTTTTCCCGGCGTCGATTACCTTCAGTTCGATTCGCTTCTGAGCGAACAGGAACTGATGGTGCGCCAAACCGCTCGCCAGTTTGTCGACGATCGCGTTCTGCCCGTCATTCGCGAGGCCTTCAATAACGCCACGTTTCCGAAGCAGCTCATTCCCGAAATGGCGCAGCTCGGCTTTTTCGGCGCGAATCTCGAAGGCTACGGATGCGCCGGCATGAACAATACCGAGTACGGGTTGATCATGCAAGAACTGGAACGCGGCGACTCCGGTCTCCGAAGCTTCGTCAGCGTGCAAGGCGCCCTCGTCATGTATCCCATCTACACCTTCGGGTCGGATGAGCAGAAGCAGCACTGGCTGCCGAAGCTTCAATCCGGCGCGGCGATCGGCTGCTTCGGGCTGACTGAGCCCGACTTCGGCTCGAACCCGTCAGCCATGCGCACCACCGCGGAGAAAAGCGGCGACACCTGGATCTTGAATGGCGAAAAGACCTGGATTACGAACGGGTCCGTGGCCGACGTCGCGGTCGTCTGGGCGCGCACGCGGGAAGGGATTCGGGGCTTTCTCGTCGAGAAAGGTACGCGCGGCTATTCGACGAGCGACATTCATGGCAAATTGTCCATGCGCGCTTCCGTGACGTCTAGCCTGCATCTTTCCAGTTGTGCAATTCCGGAATCCAACCAGTTGCCCTGCGCGAAGGGTCTCAAAGCTCCACTTGCCTGCCTGTCGCAAGCCCGCTTCGGCATCGGCTGGGGGGTTCTCGGTTCGGCGATGGATTGCTATGAGACCGCCCGCGCGTACGCGATCACCCGCAAACAATTCGACGACAGGCCGCTGGCCAGCCACCAGCTCGTTCAGGAAAAACTCGCCTGGATGATTACCGAGATCACCAAGGCGCAACTACTCGCGCTGCAAGTTGCCAGGCTCAAAGACCTGGGCAAGGCGGAACCGGCTCACATCTCCATGCTGAAGCGCAACAACGTTCAAATCGCGCTGGAGTGCGCGCGTCTGAGCCGCGACCTGCTGGGCGCAAACGGCATCATGGACGAATACCCGATCATGCGCCACATGTGTAATCTCGAAACCGTGAAGACTTACGAAGGCACCGATCACATCCACACGCTCGTCATCGGAGAGAAGGTGACCGGCATTCCCGCATATCGCTGACCGCGGGATTCGCGCTGCTCAGGCTAACTGCTTCTCTACCTGTTCGTGCAACAACGCCACGCCCGGATCTCGCTGCACCACGCCGGAGTAGCGCTTCCAGAAGCCGTTTTCTTCGCGTGACGGGGACAGCAATGCGCGCGTGTCCTCGATCAATTGCTCGAAGTGCCGTTCCGTGGCCGGAGGATTCTTCGCCGCGAGCGCTTCATCGATCTGGACCAGCAGCGTCGTCACGGGCCGAAGCCACGCAAACCGATTATCGTTAATCAGCAGTTGCAGGAAGGCCGCCGGCGACGCAATCGTCCCATGCACAATCTCATAGGCCGTGCGTTCCGAATCGAGCAGCGCTTTATGCAGTGTCAGTAGGCTTTCCCGCAGCTCCTTCAACTTTTGTCGTACCGGTTCCGGCGCCGCTTGGGGTAACTCCATTCCATTTCAGATTACCGCTCACCTGCGCGAAATCAATTTACTTCAAGGATGAGCTGTATGAAGCTGGCTAACCGGCTCCTGCTTCTTGGCCTCCGTGCCTGCTTGCTCGATTTTGGCCAGCATCTCTTTCACGTGCGTGGTCTCGCTGGCATTCGGACGCAGCACAAGATAAGCGCGCAGATGCGGCGTCGCCTCGGCATAGTTTCCCTTGTCGAACAGGAGCTCACCCAGCAGGCTCTCGCCTTGTGGGTACTTATGCGCGCTGTCCAATTGTAAGAGCTGCTTTGCGCTTCTCTCCGCGTCCTCCGGTTTGTTGAGTTTGAAATTCGCGAGAGCGTTCAGCCAGAACGCACCCGGAAACTCGATTGGATTCAGCTGAATCATCCGCCTGGTGTAATTCGCTGCGTCTTCCCATCTGCCCTCTTGCACCGATAGCAACGCAAGCTGGCCGTATGGGCTGACGTACTTGTCATCGGCCGCGATTGCGGCCTTAAAAGACTGCCGCGCGTTGTCGGCTCTTCCTTCCCGTTGTTGAATCCCGCCCAAGGCGTACCACGCAATGGCGTACTTCGAATACAAGTGCGTCGCGTCGAGAAAACGCTTCTC
>JAVKSW010000455.1:0-3038 GCA_039583505.1 Bryobacteraceae bacterium
GACCGGATTAAGCAGTATGCAATGTCGTACACGCAAAGCCTTCCAAATTTCATGTGCGTGGAGGTGATGCGCCGCTATGTGGACCCGAACGCGGGCGATCATTACCGGAGCATAGGGAACGTGCTGGCGAAAGTCAGCTATAACGAGGGACGGGAAAACTACAATGTCTATTCGGTAAACGGCCATTACGAAGAGACAACCATGGAGCACGCGGGCCAAACGGGCGGCGCGATCTCGAACGGCGAATTCGGCAGCATGATGGGCGAGATTTTCGAGCCCGGCAGCGAGGCCGAATTCGGATGGGACCACTGGGCCACGCTGCGCGGCAGGCGGATGGCGGTGTTCAATTATTTCATCGACAGCGGGCATTCTCATTACTCGATCACTTACAGTTCAGGGCCGGGTGACGAGCAGCGCATTTACACAGCCTACAAGGGCTTGGTCTACGCCGACGCGGATACCGGGGAAGTGGACCGAATCAAGTTCATCGCAATCGATATACCGAGGAGCTTCCCCGTGAGCGCGGCGAGCGAAATTCTCGATTACGATCAAGTCACCATCAGCGGGCAGCCGTATATCTGTCCACTCATGGCCCAGTTGTATATGACCGCTGGCCGCGAGAAATCGAAGAACGTGATTGAGTTCCGGAATTATCGCAAGTTCGACACCGGCTCGATAATCAAATACGGCGCGTCGGACGTACCGCCGCCGTTGCCGCCGAGCCAGACGGAGGAACAGCCTGCCACGGGAGCGCCCGCAGCAACTGCTGCTCCCGACCGGACGCAGAGCTCACAGCCTGCAGCCGCAGCTTCGAACGGCGGCGCTAACCCATGGTGGGCGATGCCGGGAGCTCCGCCGCCTCCGCCACCTCCTAAGAAACCTCCGCAATAGCTTGCAGCGTGCGTTCGAGCGCTGTGGAGCGATTATCTTCTTCGACTGCGACTACACGCGTTACTGCGCCGGTGGGTCGCCAACGCGCCAACATACGGTCGCACGGGTAGCCCGCGAATACCGAAATCAACGGCACTCCTTGGGCAGCCGCCACATGCTGTCCCACCGAGTCATAGCCGACGTACAGCTTACTTTGGAGGATATGACTCGCGAACGACGCGTAGCTGCCGTCGTGCAGATGTAAGTTGGCAGGCGACCCTAAGGCTTCGAGCAGAGCATCTGCCCGAGATGCTTCGGGCCCACCGGCGCCTCGATCCAGAAGAATGGAGTGACCATCCTGCAGCAGCGAGGATACAACGTCGCTTTCAAATCGATCGCCCAGCCGCTTCGTATCGTTATCGCCGACACCCCAGCTTATGGTGACGTCAGCGATCGGCTGCTGCGCGAGCGGAGCAACGTAGGCTCGTGGAGATTCCACATCGAACACCTCGGTCAGCCATTCGGCCGTCAGATGTGTCAGCGGCGCATCCGTGCCGCCGCCAAACGCCCGGCTTTCAAAGAAGAAGTAGCGCGAGTCATCGCAAATGGGCAGGAGGCCCAACTGGGTGAGCCGTGAATCCGGGTCTATCACGATGGAACTCGGCTCTGCGACCGCGACCCGCAACTCCGCGGCTGCGAGCAGCCTCTCACGCAGCAGGCTCGACCGGCCATACATCACCGCTACGGGCGTGATCCGCGGATCGGCTGCAAACATCTCGGCGTTCTTTGCAGGACCGACAAGGTAGATCTCTGCATCCGGAAACCGATCTTTCGCTGCAGCAAGCGCGACACTGGTCACTGCAACATCCGCACCCAAAGTGATTCGCGAAAGCACAAACACATGTTGCACTTCTCCGCCGACGAAGCGTCGCACCTGCCGCACTCTGCGGTAACGGAGCAGCAAATCGCCTGCGTCGTAGTCAGGAAGTGCCCGGGAAATCACATGAGTGAATAGTTTCGCGTAGATGTCGCACAATGAGGGCTCGAACAGATCAGCCAACCGCTCAATGACAATGCTGAAGAAGGCTCGAGTGGCTGCGCGCGCGACGAATTGATCTTCTTCGTCCAGCGCGCGATCAATCAGTGCATCCAACGGCCGAGCAGGCCAGGTGCCGTAGCACAAGCACGAATCGAGTATCTCGCGTGCCAGTTCAGTCGCTGGTGTACTTGCCAATAAGCAGTCCTAGTTTTTCCTTCACCGGTTCTGGAATCCGGGTACGATCGGTTATGATTGCGTGCTTCAACGCCGATCCGCAACGGCACGTTCTTGTCTCGGGCACGGTACCGACGATGTGACGAACGAGCTTACACGCGTTCTCGGCGTTTTTCGTTAGATTACCGATGATCTGATCCACCGTGACGGCATCATGTTCTCCGTGCCAGCAGTCGTAATCGGTAACCATAGCGATGGTGACGTAACAGATCTCGGCTTCACGCGCGAGCTTCGCTTCTTGTAAATTCGTCATTCCGATTACATCCATACCCCAACTGCGGTACACGTTCGATTCAGCGCGCGTTGAGAAAGCCGGACCTTCCATACAAAGATATGTCCCTCCAGCCTTGCTGTTGATGCCTACTTGTGTGGCAGAATGCTGGGCCAAGGCGGCAAGCTGCGGGCACACGGGATCTGCGAAGCTGATATGCGCCACTACTCCGTCTCCGAAGAAAGTGGAAACACGTCCGCGCGTTCGGTCGAAAAACTGATCGGGAATGACGAAATCCAGTGGCGCGTGTTCTTGCTTGAGGGACCCGACAGCGCTCAGTGAGAGTATCCGCTCGACGCCCAGCATCTTCATGCCGAAGATATTCGCGCGAAAGTTCAGCTCGGATGGGGATATTCGATGCCCGCGTCCGTGGCGCGCCAGAAAGGCAACACCTTTGCCGTCGAGTTTACCAACGATGTATGCGTCCGAGGGATCGCCAAACGGTGTCTCCAGCCGCAGTTCGTCCTGAACGTCGAACCCAGGCATGGAATATAGGCCGCTTCCGCCGATGATCCCGATGCGCGCCTTTTTGTCCAAGCTTCTCTTACCCCCTCTAGTCGCTATTTCTGAACCAGCTCGATCAACACTCCGCCAGTTGAGCCGGGGTGAACGAACACGTAACTG
>JAVKSW010000456.1:0-3033 GCA_039583505.1 Bryobacteraceae bacterium
GTCGGTCCGTGAGCGCATCAAAGAAGTGGGAGTGTTGAAGACGCTGGGATTCACGACCGGGAAGATTCTTGTCATCATTATCGCCGAGGCCGTGACCATAGCCTTGCTCGGTGGAATTGCCGGGCTCGCGCTCGCAGAACTGCTGTCTATCGTCGTTGGCAAGGCTGGCGCCATGATGCTCCCGCAGCTTCATGGCTTGTCGATTGAGCCGGTCACCGCCACGCTTGCCCTAGGAATCGCGCTCCTTGTCGGCGTTATCAGCTCATTCGTCCCCGCTTGGAATGCTGCGCGTACCAACATACTCGACTCGCTACGCTACGCCGGATAGAAAAGTTCATGGATATACCGCTCACCTATAACGTTCGCAATCTCGTCGTTCGCAAGACCACGACGTTCATGACGGCAGTGGGAATTGCCATGACCGTGGCGGTCCTGTTGGCGGTTCTGGGACTTGTTTCCGGATTGCGATCGGCTTTCGAATCCACTGGCGATCCGCTGCAGGTATTAGTCATGCGAAAGGGCGGGAATGCGGAGCTAACCAGCCTCTTGACCCAGGAACAATTTCAGATCATCAAGAGTTTTCCCGGGATTGCACCCGGTCCGGATGGGCAACCGCTCGCCTCTCTCGAACTGGTCTCCGTCATCAATCTCCCGAGTGTCGATAATCCGGAGGGGTCGAATGTCACGGTGCGTGGCGTATCGCTCAGGGGCGTTCAGATGCGCAAGCTCAAGCTCGCGGCGGGGCGCTGGTTTCAACCCGGTCACCGCGAAGTGACCGTCGGCAAGAACATCGCCAAGCGTTATCCTGCCGCGCAGCTTGGTAAGCAACTGAAGTTCGGGAAGGGATTATGGACGGTTGTCGGCGTGTTCGACGGCGGCAAGAGCGCGGTGAACAGCGAAATTTTTGGCGATGCGAACCAGGTTGCGTCGGATTTCAATCGCCCTGATACGTACAGCTCGGCGTTGCTTGAAGCGCCGGACGAAGTAACCGCGGCAGCGCTCATGAAATCACTCGAGAACGATCGCCGCCTGAACATCACCGACATGTCAGTGAGAGATTACTACGCATCACAGACGAACTCAGCCAAACCCATCCAGAGCCTCGGTATCTTCGTTTGCGTCATCATGGCGGTCGGTAGCTCATTCGCCGCTATGAACACCATGTATGCGGCCGTGGCACGTCGCGCAAAAGAGATTGGCACTTTGCGGATTCTCGGCTTTACCCGCGGAAGCATACTGCTGAGCTTCTTTTTGGAATCGCTGCTGCTGGCGCTGGTGGGCGGAGTCATTGCATGCATCATCGTTCTGCCGCTCAATAGTGTCACAACCGGAATAGGGAGTTTCGCCACTTTTAGCGACGTCAGCTTCAATTTCCAAATCGGCCCGGACGTGATGGCGATCGGACTAATTTTTTCGCTCCTGTTAGGGGCAGCCGGCGGGTTCTTTCCCGCGCGGCAGGCGGCAAAGAAGGAGATTTTGACCGCATTGCGGGAAGTGTAATCCACGCTGCTGGGTATCGAGATGGAAACTGAGCTCAAGAATCTGCGCATTGATAGAACGGCCAAGCGCACGGCCGAACCCAAGCCGGTTTTGAGGCTTGTCTCGCTGGCGCTCGTGCTCGGTGTGGCTGCCATCGGGGCTGTGTTCGGTTATGAAAAGCTGACGGCCGCCGTACCGGTGCAGGTTGTACAAGTGCAATCGCCTGTTAGCGCCGGCTCCGCTGGCGAACAGGTAGTATTGACCGCCACCGGGTACATCGTCGCCGCACACAAAATCGAAGTCGCTTCCAAGGTCAATGGGAGAGTGGCTTGGATCGGAGTCGACAAAGGGGATAAAGTGCATGCCGGCCAGGTGCTGGTGCGTCTCGAAGATGACGAGTACCGGGCACAAGTCGAGCAGGAGCAGGGACAGCTTGCCAATCTGCAGGCGAAGTTGGCGGAAGATGAGCATGGCTCCCGTCCCGAAGAGATTCAGAAGGCGCGTGCCGACGTGGAGCAGGCCAAAGCGGACCTCGCCGACGCGAAGACTTCGCTTGAGCGCACGCGGCAGCTCGTGCAGGAAGGCGTCCTCGCCAAGCAGTCGCTTGACGATGCGCAAGCGAAATACGACGGCGATGCGGCGAAAGTCGCGAGCCTCCAGCGCACGGCCGATCTTTCGGTTCTCGGGCCGCGAAAGGAAGAGGTCGACCAGGTTCGCGGTCAGATTGAACAGGCGCGCGGCGCTCTCGCCTACGCGCAAGACCAGCTCGACAACACCGTCATCAAGGCTCCTGTGACGGGTACGATCCTCGATCGCAATGTCGAAAAGGGCGAGTTCATCACAACCGGATTCGTCGGCGATAAAGGCGCCAAAGGATACATCGTGACAATGGCCGATCTCAACGATCTGCAAGTTGAGCTCGACATCAGCCAAAACGATTTTCCGAAACTCGGGCCGCAACAAAAGGGCATTGTCACCACCGACGCCTATCCGGACAGGAAATATCAGGGAATCATCGAACAGGTGTCGCCGGAAGCAGATCGATCGAAGGCGACGGTTCAGGTAAAGGTACAGGTGTTGAAACCGGACGAATACCTTCGCCCGGACATGAACGCGACCGTCTCCTTTTACAACGATGCGAAAACCGGGCCGGACACCGCCGCCGCGAAACGCGTCATTGTGATTCCGCAAGGTGCGGTTCGGGACGGTAGCGTCTTTGTGGTCCTCAACGGCCACGCGCGAAGGCGCCCGGTCACCATCGGCGGCACTTCGCAGAATGGCGTATTGATCGCGAGTGGCTTAATCGGCGGCGAAGATCTGATCGTCAGCCCGTTGGCCAGTATGAAGGACGGACAAAGAGTGGAAGTGAAGCAATAAAGCGAAAGGATCCCGAATGGACGAGCAGATAGTCAGGACACGCAAGTTAAGCAAAGAGTTTGTGCGCGACGAATTTCACGTGGTGGCGCTCGATGAAGTAGATATCGAGATTCATCGCGGCGATTTCGTGGCGCTCATGGGCCCTTCCGGATCGGGAAAATCCACGCTTTTGCATCT
>JAVKSW010000457.1:0-3030 GCA_039583505.1 Bryobacteraceae bacterium
GCAGAACGGCGTGACATTCGAACCGGCAACACGTCGTCTCGATAGCATCAGCCGTCATGCCGCTATTGCCAATCGCGGCGACTACACCGTCGACCTCACGGGCTGGAAATACTTCCTCACTCCGCTCAGGCAAGAAGACAACCCATCGCTGCAGGTGTGGACGTGGGTGTTGTTCTGGTCCGTGGCCGTGTTGTTTGTCATCGTATGCATAAATGTAGGCGGTCTGCTGGTACTGCGTTCGGCGCAGCGAGCGTTCGAAACATCTGTACGGTTGGCACTCGGGGCGGGAAATGGCCGCATCGCTGGAGAGGCTCTTCTGGAAACGGCTCTACTCTGCGCGTGCGGAGGCATCGCGGGCGCTACTATCGCAATTGCGAGTGTGCGACTGCTCGATCACGCAGGCCAGTTCGGACATTTGCAACTGTCCGTACCCGTTTTGCTCTTCGGCATCGGCCTGACGATCGCCGCCGCTACACTCTGCTGTCTCTATCCGCTGTGGCGAGTCGCACGAGCGAACCCGCTCGACGCCATGAAATCAGCGGGGCACCAGCGAACGGCCTCTCATGACCGTCAGTACACACGCCGCACACTGGTCATCGTCCAAGTGGCCGCGTCGACAGCACTGCTGATAGTCGGCGGTCTGCTGCTACATACCTATGCTCGGCTGTTGCAGACGCCGCCCGGCTTCCAACCAGACAACGTGATGACGATGCAGATCAGCCTACCGCCTTTGCGCTATGCAAGCGGCTCATCGCAACGCACCTTTTATCAATCCGTCCTCGACCGCATTCGACACCTTCCAGGCATTACGGACGCAAGCGCCTGCAGCGTGTTGCCCTTTGGCTACGGCGAGAACATGGAACCGTTCGAGCTACCTGACCAGCCCGCTGGATCTAGACAGCAACTGGCCTCGGTAAACAACGTCATGCCGCGCTTTTTCCAAACCCTGCGCATCCCGTTACTCGCAGGCCGCTACTTCAATTCTGAAGACACGTTCGGCCATCCCAGCGTCGTCATCATAAACCGCTATCTCGCCGATCATTACTTCGGACACAGGAACGCCATCGGTGAACAGATCCGGATGGGAGACCGCCGTTTCTCGATCGCCGGCATCGTAGGCAATATCAAGGTCGCTGGCTTGGATGTCGCGGATGCTCCCATGCTTTATCTCAGTGCGGACCAGATGCCACGCACGGACATGTCACTGGTCATCAAATCCGATTCAGCAAGCGGCGTGCCCGAACTCGTGCAATCCATCGTCTCTCAAATCGATCATGACCAGCCCGTCTACGATGTAGCCTCGCTACTGAGCCGCATCGACGCACCGCTCGAAACGCGCAGGTTTGTAGCTTTTCTGCTGGCTTCGTTCTCGGGTTTGGGAATGACGATCACGGCGGTCGGGCTATATGGACTGTTGTCCTATTCCGTCCTGCTGCGTCGGCAGGAGTTAGGCATCCGAGCCGCTGTTGGCGCCACGCCCCGCAACCTACGCCTTCTCATTGTCACGCAGGGCATGCGGCTGATCGCGGTAGGAACAGTAGCCGGGAGCGCGATGGCACTCGCCGCCTCACGCTATCTATCCTCCCAGATCTCCGATGTGCGAATCGCCGACGTCGCAACATGGTTCAGCGTAGCCGTCACTCTGATCTCAGTGGGCCTCATCAGCAGCACACTTCCGGCCTGGCGAGCTTCCCGCGCAAACCCAGCCAACTTGCTGAATGAAAACTAGGAGTCGTCAGGGTCTCGTTAGTCTGTAAACCCACTGCCGCGCGGCCCCTCAGTCCAATTGACGGATAGTGTATAGAAGGTCTATATCGGATGCCTCAAACCACGTCAGGCAGTACTAGAAGCCGGCGGCATTGAGCAGATCAAAGAGAAGGTTCGTGAGGGTTGGCTGGGCCAAGTGATCGAGACCGTGTATCAGGACATTCGCTATGCATGCCGCGCCCTCATGCGGTCGCCCGGGTTTGTTGTTATAGTCATCGCCACACTGGCGCTCGGGATTGGGACCAATCTTACGATGTTCAGCCTAATGCGCGCGGTCCTATGGCGTCCCTTGCCGTATCCAGAGCCAGACCGGATCGTCACAATTCGGGTGGACGCACGCAATGTGGCCAACACGGGTGCAACGAGACGGGAGCTGCTCAGCCTGGAAGAGCGCAGTCGATGCTTCGAGGCGGTTTCGACGATCGATGAGGTTGATGCGAATCTTGATTATGCCGGCGGAAGTGAGTATGTCCCGGCGGCAAGCATTTCGGATAATTTTTTCCGGCTGCTTGGCGCACGTCCTGTACTCGGACGGATGCTCGATTCACGCGTCGACGCGAGTCAGCAACAAGCGCTGGCCATTCTGATTAGTGACCAGTTGTGGCGTCGAAGATTTTCTGCGGACCCAGCGTAATTGGAAAAGGCGTCCGCGTCAATGACGTCGAGGTGCAAATCGCGGGCGTGCTGGCTCCTGGATTTCGTCTGTTCCTGCCGCCCTCGATTAGCGATTTGGAGCGGGTCGACATCTGGTTTCCGTATCGGATTGACCCAACCGTGCCCTACCGCGGCGTACCGATCCTGGCGCGGCTAAAACCGGGCGTGACTCTTGAGCAAGCGAATGCCGAACTGCAAACTCTCGCAACGCAATTCGAGCGTGAGAACCCAGGCTTTTATTCAGGCCCGAACGGGTGGCAGGCGTCGCCCTTCGATCGCGGACCCGGCGCAAAAGTGCACTTCACGGCGCGATTGCTACACGATGACATGACCCGCGAAGCCCGGCCGTTGTTGTTTCTTCTATCGGCATCGGTCGCGTTCGTGCTCCTGATTGCTTGTGTGAACGTTGCCAATCTGATGTTGGCGCGAGGCTCAGCACGGCAACGCGAGCTAGACGTTCGGCGGGCGCTCGGCGCGCCGCGAATTCGAGTTGTCCGGCAGTTGCTTGCAGAGAGCCTCGTGCTCGCGGTGGTCTCCTCCGCCATAGGTCTGCTCAGTGCGCAGTTCGCGGTCAAAGCCATCGCGCATCAGAGCGCTTGGCATCTTCCT
>JAVKSW010000458.1:0-3023 GCA_039583505.1 Bryobacteraceae bacterium
TTGTGGGCATGGACGGGTTTCGGCGCGAACCTGGGCGGGACGCAGCAACCAGAGCAGGCCCGCGGCAGCCAGAATGTGCCGGGCATGACGGACGGAATGGGTATTAAGCCAATGTTAGGGCGCGACTTTCTACCGGAAGAGGGGCTGCCCGGGCATGACCACGTGGTGATTCTGCGACACAAGTTGTGGGCGCGACGGTTCGGCAGCAGGCGCGACATTATCGGACACCAGATTCGCATAAACGATCAGCCGTACACGGTGGTGGGGGTGATGCCGGCTGGGGAGCAAGACCGGATGCCGAACGACTTGCTGGTTCCGCTGGCATTCAAGCCGGAGCAGATCAACCACGATTTTCACTGGCTGCTGGTGATGGGGCGATTAAAGCCCGGCGTGACGATCCAGCAGGCGCAGGCGGATATGGACGCGGTGACGAAACACATCGGCGAGATTTATCCACAGGACAAGGGATGGGGAGCGACGGTCGAGCCGCTGCGCAACGATTTCCTGCCGAAGGAGCGGATCGCCGGATTGTGGCTGCTGATGGGCGGCGTAGGTTTTGTGCTGTTGATTGCGTGCGCGAACGTGGCGAATCTGCTGCTCGCGCGAGGGACGGCGCGGCAGCGCGAGATTGCAGTGAGGGCATCGCTCGGGGCGTCGCGTCGGCGGTTGTTCGGGCAGCTTCTGACGGAAAGCCTCGCGTTAGCGCTGGTGGGCGGGGTGCTTGGAGTGGGACTCGGTTGGGGAATTCTGAAGGCGGTGGTTGCGTCCATGCCGGACCAGACACTTCCATCGGAGGCGGATGTGAGCTTGAACGTGCCGGTGTTGTTGTTCACGCTCGGCGCCACACTGATGGCGGGGATTTTAGCCGGATGCGCGCCGGGATTTCAGGCGGCGCGACTCGATTTAAATGAGACGTTGAAGCAGACGGGGAGATCGTTGAGCGGCGGAAGGCACTGGTTGCGAAGGGTGTTGGTGACGGGTGAATTTGCCCTGGCGCTGACGCTGCTTGCGGGGGCGGGGCTGGCGATTCACAGTTTTTGGAAAATTACGCAGCTTGATTTGGGCATACGAGCGGATCACATCCTGACGTTTTATTTGCCGGTGCCGGATGGACGGTTAAAGGGAGCGGACCAGATCCGGAACTTCTATACGCAGGTGCTGGCGAACATTGAGGCGGTTCCGGGAGTTTCGCATGCGACGGTGACAACGGGAATGCCCGTGCAAGGGACAGGCTTCGGAATGCCGTTTTACATCGAGGGAAAACCTTTCGGCAATCCGGCAGATCGTCCAGGCGCGGGGTTCCAGATGGTGACGCCGGGATATTTCGATACGTTCGGCGTGCGCGTGGTGAGGGGACGGCGGTTCAACGAGCGCGACACAGCGGGTGCGCCGCGCGTCGCGATGGTGGACGAGCGGTTCGTCAGGAAGCATTTCAAAAGCATCGATCCGCTGCGGCAGCGACTGATGGTCGAGGAACTTGTGCCGGGCGTGACGAAGCTCGGGGCGGCGGTCGCGTGGCAGATTGTGGGCGTTTTTCATTCGGTCCAGTATGGGGACCGCCCGAACGATTTTCCGATCATGTACGTACCATTCGCGCAGAGCCCGTGGCCGCAGGCGCAGATCGCGGTGCGAACGAGCGGCGATCCAGAGGCGATGACGAAGAGCATTGCGGCAGCGGTGCACATCATCGCACCGACAGTGCCCCTTGCGCGCACGGAGACTATGGACCGAATTGTGAACGAATCACGCGCCGGGGACCGCTTCGAGACGTTTCTTTATGGCAGCTTCGCGGCGGTCGCGCTGTTGCTCGCGGCTCTGGGAGTCTATGGTGTGATTGCGTTTTTGGTGGAGCAGAGGACGCACGAGATCGGGCTGCGGATGGCGCTGGGGGCGGGACGCATCGCGGTGCTGAAGCTGGTGGTTTCCGAGGGCATGGCGCTGGCTGTGGCGGGACTGGTATTGGGGCTGGTGGGCGCATGGCTCGTGGGCCGCGCGATGCAGTCGATGCTATATGGCGTGACGGCGTTTGATTACGGCGTGTTCGCCTCGGTGGGCGCAGTGCTGTTGGGCTCGGCACTGCTTGCGTCCTATGTACCGGCGCATCGGGCGGCGACGGTGGATCCGATGCTGGCCTTACGGCAGGATTGATCCGGTCTACGAGCAAATCAGTTAGAGACCTGCGCAAGAAAGCGTGCCGCGGAGCGGTTCGATGCTCCCGTACGATAATTACGGAGCAACCGTGCGCAATGGAACCCGATCAAGCCACCTTCCTTCTCCGGTTTCTACTTCCTCAACTTAAATCAGAGAAAGCAATAACGAAGAAGATCCTGTTGTCGGTGCCGCCGGAGCAGGAAAGCTACAAGCCCGCGGCAAAATGCATGAGCGCACTGGAACTTTCCCGGCATCTTACCTTTGTTGAGATTTGGTTTTTGGATGCCATTATCCATCGACACTTTGGCATGGTTCATGTGCTCCGCGTCCAAAAGCCCGCAAGTTGCCGCGCCGATTGTTCGAGGAGTTTCTGGGTGCCACTGTCGAATGCGTTCGGACGTTCGCTTTCCACATCCAGCGTCCCGATCACATCACCTTCAATTCCGTCCCCGAACACCGGGACGATGATTTCGGATCGAGTGCTGTCGAGCGCGGTCAGGTAGTCGGGATCGCTCGCCACATCACCTACATTGATCGTTCTCTTTTCCGATATCGCGCGTGACGTGAGCCCCCTGGTAACGGGAAAGGTCGGATGGGTTGGGCATTCGGCCCGCTCCAAGCAACGTTCAATACCAAACCGCGTGCAAGATCGACATCATAGATTCCGATCCATCGGAAGTTTCCCTGGTCGCGAATCGCTTCGGCGATCCGACCCCGCAATCGCCCGGCGCTCGCCAGTGAGGTTCAGAAACTTCCCCAGCGTGTCTGAAAGATTCATCTGTTTAGCTTTCACCATGCCGTGCACGGTCGCAAGAATCGGGATCGTTGGGAGGCCGTCGGGTAGCGTGTCAACTGCTGTAGCTTGGAATTTC
>JAVKSW010000459.1:0-3002 GCA_039583505.1 Bryobacteraceae bacterium
TACCGAAACCGCGGCGATGGGACATTCACGGATGTAACCAAGGATGCAGGCTTGCTCCAACCGGGTCCGAAGACGCGCTGGAATACGGGCTGCACGTTCGTCGATTACGATCGCGACGGGCACTTGGACCTGTTTGTGGCGAACTACGTCGATTTCGATCTGAAAACAGCGCCTCCGCCGGAAGCCGGTCCTTGCACATATAAAGGATTGCTGGTCGCTTGCGGGCCACCGGGGTTACCGGGCGGGAAGAACATTCTTTATCACAACAACGGCGACGGCACCTTCACGGATGTTAGCCAGAAAGCGGGTATCTGGAACACCGCGGGTACATATGGATTGAGCGTTGCAGCCTCCGATCTTGATAACGATGGCTGGCCGGACATTTACGTCGCGAATGATTCGAGCACCGCGACCCTTTACCAGAATCAAAAGGACGGCACGTTCAAAGATATTGCGATCGAATCGGGCGCCGCCTTGTCGCCGGAAGGCAAGCCACAGGCTGGTATGGGCGTGTCGATAGGTGACTACAACCGCGACGGTAACCTGGACGTGGTGAAGACGAACTTTGCAGGCGACACCGATTCGCTGTATACGAATCTCGGCGACGCGACATTCGAAGACCGCACTTATCCGAGCGGCCTGGGCGTCAACACGCGCCTGCTCGGCTGGGGTGTCGGCTTCTTCGATATGGACAACGACGGATGGCTCGACATTCTGATGTCGAACGGGCATGTGTATCCGGAGGTAGACCGGTCGAATGCCGATCTCAAGTATGCGGAACACAAGTATCTGTATCGCAATCTGCAGAACGGCCGATTTGAAGAAGTCACCGATAAAGGCGGCCCAGGCATTCTCGAGAAGGCTCCGGCGCGGGGCTGCGCGTTTGGCGATTACGACAACGATGGAGATATCGATATCGCCGTGAATTGCGTGAATGCCGTGCCTCAGCTTCTGCGGTGCGATTCCACCTTGAATCGGAACTGGATCAAGATCAAGCTGCAGGGTGTGAAATCGAATCGCACAGGCATCGGGACGAGAGTTATCGTGACCGCCAAAACCAAGCCCGACGCGCAGAAACCCCTCGTCCAAATGGACGAATTGCGCAGCGGCGGCAGCTACTTTTCACAGAACGATCTGCGCATGCACTTTGGCCTGGAGCACGCGGCAAAGGTTGATATGGTCGAGATTCGCTGGCTTAGCGGTCAGATCGATCGGTTGAAAGACTTGGACGTCAACCGGCTATACGTCGTTCAAGAGGGTGGAAAAATTTTAAGTAAGGACCCGCTGAAGCCAGTTTCGAAACAAGCGAGCGCGTAGTGCGTTCGGTTCTCCTCGGTATCTTCTTTCTACTTCCGGCCTTGTGCGAAACTGACCAGACCTGTCCCTGGCTGAACGCCGCTACCGCCGGCGGGGTTCTGGGAGGTGATGTGACCTCCGCGGTTACTCACTCGACGAAAAATAAAAACGACGCGATCTGTTCGTTCGTACGCACGACGTACGATTTGCAAATCACCGTCGAGACCATGGCTGCGCCGCCGAAAGACTTCGCCAAATATGCGGGCGGATGCAGCCTTAAGCCAACACCTCTGAAAGGCATCGGGAACGAGGCCGTTGCGTGCGCGGTACAGGCAGGAGACGGACAACGCGCCGAACAGGTTGTGGGTAGGGTGCGCGATCGGGCGTTTGTGATCCAAATCCGCACGAAGGATCGCGCCGAAACTGAAACGTCGCTGCGCGAGAAGGTGCGATCCGTAGCCGAGCAGGTGGCGGGAAATTTATTTTGAAACTCGCGCTGCGCCTTGGCTAAGCTTTTTCTGCTTTTCCTGCGCTTCGGCCTTTCTGAGTTCAGCCGCTTTCGCGAAGGCCAGCTTTGCGTCTTCGGAATCGCCCTTGCGCCGGAGAAGCAGTCCCAGCGTGTTGTAGGCGCCCGCATCGGTTGAGTCAAGTGCAACAGACCGCCGCAGCGCATCGATGGCGCCGTTCACGTCGCCCTGCTCCTTTAACAACGTGCCCAGCTCGAACCAGGCATCGGCGTAAGTCGGCCGTTGCTCCACGGCGGCGCGCAACTCGCGCACGGCCGTATCTGTGTCGCCCAGGTCCACGCAGGTAGTCGCGAGTACGAAATGCGCCTCGGCGAGCGATGGAGCGAGTTTGACAGCCTGCTCCAGTTCAGTCTTCGCATGCGGCAGGTCGTCGCTTTCCTTGTAGGCAACGCCCAGATCGTAGTGTGCGTCGGCGGCATCGGGATGGTTCCGCGTTACTCGAGAGAGCTCTTTGATGGCTTGCTGATAGTTGCCCGCGCCGATATAAGCGTAGCCGACGTTGACCTGAACATGCACCTCGTCGGGCTTGTGCTGTAAGATTCTGCGGAATTGTCGGAGGCCGGCGGTAGGGTCGCCCGCCTTCACCAGGACGTAACCGTAGCTGTTACGCACGGCGTCATTGGTGGGATCGAACGCGAGCGCCTGTCTATAAGCATCCCGCGCGTCGCTGAATCGCTCCTGTTTCTCCAACGACAGAGCTAGGGCCTCCCACGCGCCGGCGTTTTTCGGCAGTTGCAATACCGCTTTCTTAAGTTCAGGAACGGCTTCCCGATAACGGCGGGTGTCGTTGTAAGCGGACCCCAGGCGAAGACGATAATCGGCGTGATCGGGCGCGAGGGCCACCGCTTTCTGCAGATCCCGGACACCCGCCTCGCCTTGCTGGCACATCATGAGCGCTACGCCCAGGTGGTACCAGGCCTCGGCCAGCTTCGGATTGAGTTCGGTAGCGCGCTCAAAGTGGGGAATGGCATCGGGCACGCGCTTCGTGGCAGCGAGCAGAAATCCGATTTCGTCTTGATAGGCGGCGGATTTCGGAACGAGTTGCGCCAGTTTCCCATAGATCGCGAGAGCGCCGTTGGCATCGTTTGCCGCGAGACGCTGGCGGCCGGTCGCTTCGAGCTGCTGGATGGCCGCGGGCGATTGCGCGAAGAGCGGGAGGCAGAGCAAGAACACCGGCAA
>JAVKSW010000460.1:0-3001 GCA_039583505.1 Bryobacteraceae bacterium
GACTCGGGGACTGCGGCAAGATTCTTTGAAAGCAGCTCTTCGATCGATTTGTCTTGCAGATCGGGCGCGGATTCAAGAGCTTTGTTCAAGTTGGTTACGTAGGCGCCGTGGTGTTTGTCGTGGTGAATCTCCATCGTGGTTTTGTCGATGTGCGGCTCCAAAGCATCGGAGGGGTAGGGAAGCGGTGGAAGCGTAAATGCCATAGTGTTGTCCAGGTTAGTTCTGGGATTCTCCTTCTGTTATTTAGTCTCTCTTACGCGTGGTAGACAGTTGTACCGGCAACTACTGTTTGGATGACGCGCAGTGAGCTGGAGGATTCGTCAAAAGCAAAGCGCACCAGATCGGCCTTTTCGCCGGGAGTGAGACCACGCTGCCTTCCGGGTATTCTCGCCACGCGCGCCGGGTTTACAGTGGCCATAGTAACGGCTTGGGACAGCGAGAGCCGTCCCAGCCGAACGCTATTGCCGAGGGCGTGATCCATGCGAAGAGCGGATCCGGCGAGACGGGTCTCTCCGCGCAGCACAACGCTTCCGTCAGCGCGTAGCTCAACATCTACCTGTCCCAGTTTGTAGAACCCGGGCTCACACGTGGCGGGCATGACGGCATCCGTCACCAGAACTACCCGTTCGATGCCTTTGGCGCGCACGGCGGCCCGAAAAAACGCGGCCGGGATGTGAATGCCATCGACGATGAAGCTCGCGGTCAAACGGTCTTCGGCCAACTGCTCCCAAATATAGTTCTGCGTCTTGGGCAGCGTGGGATGAGCCGCATTGCCGAGATGTGTGGACATGGTTGCGCCCGCGGCAACGGCCGCCTGAATCTGCTCCGCCGTCGCTTTGGTGTGACCAATGCTCGCGACCACGCCCGAGCGGACCAACTGGCGGATGTAGGACGGCGCCGCTTCCCATTCGGGTGAAATCGTCACCAGACGCACGTTGCCGTTAGCGGCCTCCTGCCAGCGCCGGAACTCCTCAAAATCGGGCGGCCGAATATGCTCGAGAGGATGCGCGCCGCGGGGCCCGGGCTCCGGCGAGATGTGCGGCCCTTCCACGTGAAACGCTTCTATCGCGTGGCGCTCGGGTAAACCGTTCCGGCCGAATTCGTCTTTCGCGGCGGCCAGGTTCCGAAGAGCGCCCTTTATGCGTTCCTCGGAGCCGGTGATGACGGTTGGAAAGAAGCGAGTCACACCGCTTCGAAAGATCGCGCGAACGGATTCCGCAATCGATTCATGGGAGCTGGCGGGGTTGTTGTAGTCGACGCCGGCGAAGCCGTTGACTTGCACATCGATGAAGCCGGGCGCAAGGAAATGTGCGGTCTCGGGCGGCCGAATAAGGTCGTCGACAGCCGTTATGGCATTTTCAAAATCAATTTTGACGACGGAAGAAGTTCCGGCGATTTTTCCTGTCAACGTCTTGCCGGCAGCCGTGAGGCGGGATTCAGACATAAGATGCCGTCCTTGTTTTTTTCACAGTTTACGCACAGTCGCTGCGCTGTAAGCCTGACGAACGACGGAAGATAAAACGTGTTGAAAAGCCGTTTTCGCCGCAAATACAGACTAGCCAACGAGCGCGGGTTGAGGTACAAATTCACATAGATCCGGCGTGAGTGCTTGATCGGCAGGTAATCTCGGGGGAGGTGGCTGCGGATTCGGTAAGCGCGTTAGGACGAAACATCGAAATTGGGCCAGCCTGCAAAGGTGAGCCCAAGGTTCAGGGCAGAGATCGAGTCTTTCGGGCATCATTGTCCGGTCAAGAAGGGTTTCTGCCCTGAAGGTGTTTTTTCACTCCCGAGACGCCGGAACTTCCGACCCCTGACAAATCCTACACGCCCACTGGTTCGGTGTCACGAACGCCTGTTATCGGGGTAAGCCAGTCGAACGAGTCGTTCGCCTCACCTTTGACAACTTCGAAATAGCGGCTCTGGATTCGCTCCGTCAGCGGGCCGCGCCGCCCGTCCCCGACTACGATTCGATCGACCGATCGGATGGGCGTGACTTCCGCGGCTGTTCCCGAGAAAAAGAGTTCGTCGGCGATGTAGAGCAGCTCGCGCGGAACGATCGTCTCGACGATCTGTATTCCGAGCTGGGCGGCAATTTTCAGGATCGTGTCACGGGTAATGCCGGGCAGCACGGAAGCGCCCAGGGGCGGCGTAAGGATCTTGCCATCGCGCACGACAAACAGGTTTTCGCCGGAGCCTTCGCTCACGTAGCCGGCTTCGTCGAGCGCAATGCCTTCGTCATACCCGTTGATGGCTGCTTCCATGCGAATCAACTGCGAGTTCATATAATTCGCGCCGGCTTTCGCCAAAGCGGGCAAGGTGTTCGGGGCGATGCGGTTCCACGATGAGACGCAAACGTCGACGCCGCCGGTGATCGCTTCCTCACCCAGATAGCGACCCCAGGGGTAACAGGCGATATAGGTTTCGATTGGATTATCCTTCGGCAGCACGCCCACATCGCCGTAGCCGCGCAAAACAATCGGACGCAGATAGCAGGAGGCCTGGTTGTTCTCGCGGACGGTGTCGACCATACCAGCGGTAAGCTGGTCGAGCGAGTAGGGCACTTCCATGCGATAGATCTTGGCGGAATCAAGCAGACGCCGGGCGTGATCGCGGGCGCGAAAGATCGCCGGGCCGCGATTGGTGTCGTAGCACCGGACGCCTTCAAACACCGAGCTCCCGTAACTCACAACATGAGCTAGGACGTGGATCCTGGCGTCGTCCCAAGGAATGAGCTGGCCGTTATGCCAGATCTTTTCGGTCGGCTGCACCATGCAGCGATTATAGCGAGGAGTGCGGGTTTGAGACCTGGCGGCAAGGGCGGGCGTGTCGATGCGAGAGTTCGCTATCTGCGTCGCCGCGACCGAGTCGTCGCCGGGCGTTCCGCAACGTCGTGCTCCCAGGCGCGGTCCGCTGCGATTTTAGACGCGAGCTTGCGCGGCAAGTAGAAGCGCGACCGACACTCGCGGCAGCGAAATGCCCTCATGCCCCACAAACCCATAAA
>JAVKSW010000461.1:0-2994 GCA_039583505.1 Bryobacteraceae bacterium
CCCAGAACAGCGAGGCCCAATATCAAAATGGAGGCTTTGCTTCGTTCCGGCTGGATCGCCCGCTCCCACGCCAGCATGGCGATTCCGAAGAATCCAAGGATCAGCGCATAGGGCCGGGCTTCCGTTGCATAAGAAAGAAACGGAGTCGACCAGAACACCAGCATCGCCAGCAGACCATACACCGGGCGCAGGCGCCGCGAGACAAACCTGTAGAAGCACAGGCTGCCCACCAGGAAACTGACCAGGAATGGAAAGCGGGTCGCGAAAGCGTTATCGCCGAATACCGCCAGAGAACCTCGCACGGCGAGATAGCCCAGCGGAGGGTGAAGGTCGAGATTTATGTCTTTCAAAAGTTGCGGAACCGACGGTGCCTGAGCGATCCAGTAGGTGAACAGCTCGTCAAACCAGAGATGGCGCCACGTCGAAGGCCACGTGACAGCTAGATAGACCAAGATCGCGACGCAGAGAGCAATCAGCGAATCGAAACGTGTGAGGCGCTCGTTTTCAAAGCGGTCACGAACCGCGTCGAGCCGGGCAGAAACTCGTTCAGAGATGTTGGGTGTGGTCGCGTCCCTCGAGCGCGGGTGTAGTTGTGCCAATTCAGCAATTGTAGCCGACCTTCCGGGTACTGGTACCCTGCCCATCGTCGCGCCAACACGTACCCTTACGAGGGTCTCCGCCTGGTTGCCTTCCCACCCGGCTGCGCTTTAGACTGGGGTGATGCCGACCCGTGAAGACAGATCGGTAACCCTTCCCGGCATCAACGTTCTCGACCGCCCCCTCCACCACACACGGATGAATAGCCGCCGAAATCCCATCATCCAGGAAGACGTTGCGCAAATCGCGGGCCATGAGCTTCCCTGGGACAGGTTCTCGGGTAAAACGGTTCTCGTCTCCGGCGCGAATGGATTTCTGCCGGCCTATATGGTCGAGACGCTTGCTTATCTGAACGAGCTTGAGCCCTCGGCCAACTGCAAAGTAATCGCGCTCGTCCGCAACCCGGCCAAAGCGCAAGCCCGTTTCGCCCATCTGCTCGGCCGGCCCGATTTTTCGCTTCTCGTGCAGGATGTGTGCTCGCCCATCGAGATCGATGAGAAGGTCCACATAATCATTCACGCCGCCAGTCAAGCCAGTCCTAAATATTACGGCAAAGACCCGGTCGGCACGCTTTCGGCCAATACTCTGGGGACGCATAACTTGCTTTCTCTCGGCCGGCGCCACCACATCGAAAATTTCTTGTTCTTCAGCAGCGGAGACGTGTACGGTTTCAGCGCCACGCCCGAAATTCCGACCCGGGAAGACGAGTACGGCTATCTGGATCCGCTAAATCTCCGATCATGTTACGGCGAAAGCAAACGATTGGGCGAGACCATGTGCATCTCCTGGAGTCACCAATACGACATCCCGGTCCATATCGTGCGCCCATCGCACACCTACGGGCCCGGCATGGCGCTCGACGATGGCAGAGTATTCGCGGATTTCGTGGCGAACGTAGTGCGCGGCGAAGATATCGTCATCAAGAGCCAGGGAACCGCATCGCGGCCATTTTGTTATCTCACCGATGCTGCACTCGGCTATTTCACCGTGATGCTGAAAGGAGCCAACCAGCAGGCGTACAACGTTGGAAATGAAGACGCTATGTTGAGTGTCGCCGAGCTTGCTACGCTGCTCACCGGGCTGTTCCCGGAGCGAAAGCTCAGCGCCAGGTTCCAGCCGGAGTTTACTCAGCAGCAGGGCTACATCAAAAGCACGGTAGAGCGTGCGTCGCTCGACACGTCTAAGTTGCGCGGGCTCGGCTGGCGCCCGAAAATCGGCGCCGAGGACGGGTTTCGCAGAACCGTCCTCAGTTATCAATGAAAACCATATCGATTTACTCGCCCACTTACAACGAAGAAGCCAACGTCGAAGAGCTGTACAATCGCGTTCGCAAGATGATGGTCAAGGTGGGCCGCTACAAATACGAGCACCTGTTCATCGACAATCACTCGATCGACAACACAGTCCCCATTTTGAAACGCATCGCGGCGCGAGATTCCAATGTCAAGATCATTGTGAATTCGCGCAACTTTGGGCAAGTGCGCTCTTCCCCTTACGTGATCGCCCAAGCCTGTGGCGACGCAGTCATCGGATTGGCTGCCGATTTGCAGGATCCTCCCGAGCTGATCCCGCAGCTCATCGAAAAATGGGAGCAGGGCTACAAAATGGTTCTCTGCATCAAGAAAACCAGCCGCGAGAATCGGCTCATGTTCTGGGCGCGTACCCTGTACTACCAGACCGTCCAGAAAATATCCGACGTTAAAACCTTCGAGCATTTCACTGGCTTCGGGCTCTATGACCGCGAAGTCGTTGACCATTTGGTCGGGTTTGACGATCCCTATCCCTACCTGCGCGGCCTGATCGCCGAGATCGGCTTGCCCTATTGCGAGGTGATCTTCGATCAACCCCGTCGCGTGCGCGGCGTAACCAGCCAGAACTTCTACACTCTCTACGATCTCGCGATGCTCGGCATCACCAACATGTCCAAGGTGCCGTTACGCATCGTGACCTTTATGGGCTTTCTGTCTTCAGTGTTCTCGATTATCGCCGGGTTGATCTATTTCGTGTATAAACTCCTGTATTGGAACTCCTTCACGACCGGTCTGCCGCCGCTGATCATCGGGCTCTTCTTTTTCGGTTCGGTCCAGATGATTTCCATGGGCATCATCGGTGAGTATGTCGGCTCCATCCATACCCACGTTCAGCACAGGCCCTTGGTCATTGAGCAGGAACGTGTTAATTTCGAACACTCGCCGGGTGAGCCACTGACCGACGAAGCCGTCACTTACGCCGTCGGTTCGTAAGTTCGCACTTGCAGAGCGGTAGGCTGACCGCGCCTATTGCGCGCGACGCTCGGTGCTCGGCATTGATGGGTCAGACGCCGCGTATCTGAAGGCCACCGGCCGCTCCCATTAGAGGGCCGATCGCAGAAGACTTGGTACGCCATCATGCACGGGC
>JAVKSW010000462.1:0-2989 GCA_039583505.1 Bryobacteraceae bacterium
ATTGCTATCAGGTCGCCTCGGTTGTCGGTCTGACCGTGGTTCACATTTTCGGTTTCAAATCGCTGCGAGCCCTGCTGCTTGCCGAGAAGTGCGGCATCGCTTTTCAGTTGACAAATATTCTTCGCGATGTCCGTGAAGATGCCGAACTAGGGCGTGTTTACCTTCCCGCCGAAGATCTCACTCGCTTCGGAGTTCCGGTTGAGCAATTGCTGTCGGGCAAAGAGGACGAGCGGTTTCGCGAGCTGATGCGCTTTGAGGCTCAGCGCGCCCGCGCCTTTTACGATGACTCCGCACCGCTGATGGATTTGATCGAGCCCAAAAGCCGCCGTTCGCTTTGGGCGCTCCGGCAGATTTATCTGCGCCTGCTGTTGAACATCGAAAGGGCGAGCTACTCGGTTCTGACCCGCCGCATCAACGTCCCGAAACATACCAAAATCGCCTTACTGCTTCGCGCCTTCACGCGCTAATCCCTTCCAATGCATGATCCGCGGCATAGGTGAGAACCCATTCCGAATCAGCCCCGTCGATCTCGATCTCCGCGGCTCCCGCCGGTATCATCCAAGCCTGCCCCGGCCTGTACGTCTGACCCGCAATCTCGCCCGATCCCTTCACGCAAACAAGCACCAGATAAAAGGGCAGTCTCCGTCGTATTCGCCATGAAGGCGCCGGGCGTAGCCGCTCGATGCGAAAGTATGCGCATTCGAGCAATTGCTCACGCCAGTCCGCAAGAGCGATTCGCCTGGACTCCCACTCGTGCCGCCCCGGTACCGCTACGGCTACGCCGTGGTCCAGATGCAATTCGCGCGGCCGCCCGTAATCGTACAGCCGATACGTTATGTCTGAATTCTCCTGGATCTCGCAGATCGTCAGTCCTGCGCCGATTGCGTGCACCGTGCCGGCCGGCACGAAGATCACATCGCCTGCCTGCACTTTGCGCCATTCGAGCAGCTTCTCGATCTCACCGCTCTGTGCTGCGGTCTTCAAACGCTCCCGGGTAATCCTCTCGCGAAAGCCCACCGCGATTTCACCCGGCGGCTGCGCGTCCAGCACGTACCAGGCCTCCGTCTTGCCTGGGCTTCCATGCTGCTGCTCGGCGTAACTGTCTTCGGGATGCACTTGCACGGATAACCGCTCGGTGGTAAACAGCAGTTTCACCAACAGCGGACACACGCCGGAATGATTCCGGTCGGCAGCCGTTCCCAAAATCTCTGGCCGCCTCGAGATCAGCTCACCCAGCGGCACTCCAAGCGACGTAGAATTTTCCTCGAAAGTGAACCAGACTTCTCCGATACGTTCTAATCGCGGGCTAACGGGAAACCAGGGGGCTAAGCTGTTTCGGCCCCACACCCGCTCGCGAAAAATAGGCAGCAGCTCAATCGGCTGATCAATGCGCTGATCTGGCACGGGGCTAGGCTGAGGGAACCAGGCTTCACTCATCCTCCGCTCTTCCTGGATAAAGCTCGCTGATCAGCGCCTGATGATTCTCCAGCACTCGCCCGCGGCGGATCTTCATAGTCGGCGTCAGCTCCCCGTGTTCAATCGAAAAATCCCGGTTGAGCACCTTGAATCGCCGTATGCGCTCGAAATCCGCCAGTTGTTTATTTACCCGCGAGACCGCCTGCTGCACTGCCGGGCCAACCACCTCCGGCTCTTTCAACCCTTCCGCGCCTGGAAGACTTTCAAGTTGGGCCGTGTTCAGCGTCAGAAGCGCGGTCACGTACGGCTTCTTATCGCCAATCAACAACACTTGGTTGACGATCGGCTCCATCTTGAAAAGATTCTCGATCCGGACCGGGTAGATCTTCTTTCCGTTCGAAGAAACAATGAGCTCCTTCTTCCGTCCCGTGATGTACCAGTAGCCGTCGCTATCGACCTCCGCGATATCGCCGGTTGAAAACCAGCCATCTTCGCTCAGCACCGAGTGCGTCGCCGCCTCGTCCCCGTAATAGCCTTTGAAGATACAGGGCGTCCGCACTTCCAACTCCCCGTCGTCCGCTAGTCGTGCTTCCACGCCGGGCAGCAGTTTGCCGATACTACCGGGCTTTGGCCGCTCCAACGGATTGAAACAGAGGACACCCGCTTCGGTCAGCCCGTACCCTTCGATGAGCGGCATTCCGATGGCTTCGAAGAATTCGGCCAAATGTTTCCCCAGCGGCGCCGCACCCGAGGCCGCAACGCGAATCCTTCCTCCCAGCCGGGCGCGGACTTTTGAAAACACCATTCGATCTACGATTTTCAATGCGCGCTCGATCCACCCCGGCAGCGGCTTCCCCGCCTGCCTGTATTGTGCGGCTCGTGCCCCCAGGCCTACTGCGCCATGGAAGATCTTTCGCCCCAGCACGGAGCGCTTTTTCAGCTCCTTTTGAATCGACCCGTACATCTTCTCCCAAACTCGCGGAGGCGCCAAGAAAATCGTCGGGCGTATCGATTCTAATTCCGAAGGCAGCCGCGTCAGGCTTTCTGAAAACCACACCGGGGTCCCCATGCGCATCGGTACCAGTTCTAATACGATGCGTTGCGCGATGTGCGCCGAAGGCAAAAACACCAGCATCGAATCTTCGGGACCAATCGGAAGCGCCACCGGTCCCATATCGATGTTCGCCAAAATGGCGGCGTGGCTGGTCAGTCCCATCTTCGGCTCGCCAGTCGCGCCGGAAGTCAAGTAAAGAATAGCTGCATCGTCCCTCGACAACTCCTCTTGTACGCGGGTGAAGGCCGAAGGATCACGCTCCAGCGCCTCACGTCCGGCTCGCCGCAAGGTTTCGAGCGGCATCGCATCGCCGGCTTCTCCGGTCATGAGAACAACGTGATCCGGCAACTGCTCGCCGCGTTCCTCGATGGCGCTCCGCAACGCGCCCAGCGTCTTCGCGTCTTCCAGAAACAAGAATCGCGGTCGCGCGTCGTGAATGTTGCGTGCCAGGTCCGCCATGGGATAGGCCGTGTACAACGCGGCGGCAACTCCGCCGGCGCCCATGATCCCGAGATCCAC
>JAVKSW010000463.1:0-2970 GCA_039583505.1 Bryobacteraceae bacterium
CGTTCAGGCAAGGAAGCATAACGGGATTTTTTACGGTTCTCGTGGAAGGTGACGACTTCAACGAACCGATCGCCGACGCGGTGCGAGGAATTCTAGATGGCCACATCATCCTCTCCCGTCAGCTGGGTGCTGCCGGCCACTACCCCGCCATCGACGTACTCTCGTCTATCTCCCGGGTTGCCTCCGACATCGCTGCTCCTGACCACCTGAATGCCGCTCGCAAAGTGCGCGAAGCGATGTCAGTTTATCGCCATTCCGAAGACCTGATTCAACTGGGTGCCTACGTGGCCGGCTCGAACGCCAAACTCGATTCCAGTATTCGCACACGTGAACGTATTCTGCAATTCCTACGCCAGGAGCCTCGGGAACCTGCCGCGGTGGATGAAACCCTCAAGCGGCTGGCGGAAATCGCCTCGGCGCTCTAGGTCGCGATCGTGAAGCGGCTAGAATTCCGGCTCGAAACGGTGCTGCGGCTCAGGCAGGTCCAGCTTGAAACCGAGCAGGCCAAACTTCACCGGTTGCTGGCAGAACAGCAGCGCATAAGCGCCAGTCTGGAGAACGTCCTCGCCGAACGCGGCGAGGCTAAGGCCTTTGTTTGCAATCTCACCCAAGTCGAAAGCGCGGAGTTGCGCATCATGTCCTCATTTCTTCTCGGACTCGAAGCGCGCGCCGGCACCTTTCGCCGGCATCTTGAGGAAAATGCCCGTTCTATCCAGGAACAGCGACCGCGGGTCATGCAAGCTGATCGCAGTGTACGGCTCTTGACGAAACTTCGCGAAAAAAAAGTCGACGAGTGGAAGCACGAAGTTGACCGTGAAATCGAGATGACTGCACAAGAGGCGTGGTCCTCGGCGCAGCACCTCCGCAAGGCATCTTCTCCTGAGCCGCCCCAGAAGTCTCTTAACGCTCTGAAACGCTCGTGAGGTATCTCATTGAGTTGACGGAGGTCGATGAGAGTTTGACATCCCGCAGGGCGAAGCAGGAAGCCTGCTCTACGGAATGAAACGGCCTAAGGTGAAAAGTGCAAACGAAATTACTCTGGATCGATGCGAGTTTACCTGCTTCGAAAACAAGCGGCAGTGAAACTGTTCATGGATTCGAGGTTGTTCACGAACCATCGCTGAGGGATGGATTAAGGCGCTTGGACACGGGCGAGTACTGCCTAGTGATTCTCAACAACTCCTCATTCGGAGATTCAGGCGAGCACACGCTGCAAGAAGTTTTGCACCACGACCGGCGCTTTCCCGTTATTATTCATTACCCGGAAGGCACCATCGACGACGCCATTCGCCTCACCCGGCACGGCGCTTTTTACGTTCTACTGGGCGAGATAGAGCCGCAACGGCTTAATCACGCTGTGAAGATGGCGCTCGAGCGGTGCCGGTCAAGGGTTCGCCCGGACATCGACGCCCTTCCCTGGCGGGCCGTGGTTGTCGGGCAGAGCCGCGCAATGCAGCACATCTTAGACGTAATCCAGCTCGTCGCCTCGAAACGGGTAACCGTTCTGATCAGCGGCGAAACGGGAACCGGAAAAGAAGTAATCGCGAAGGCGCTTCATGCGGCCAGCAATCGCTCGTCGCGTCCCATGGTTTCGGTCAATTGCACTGCGCTTCCCGCAAACTTGATCGAAACCGAGCTATTCGGACACGCCAAGGGGGCGTTCACCGGGGCGCACGCGAGCCGCATCGGTCGTTTTGAGCAAGCCCATCGCAGCACGATTTTCCTTGATGAAATCGGTGACCTGCCCCTCGACGCACAGGCGAAGCTGCTGCGCGTCCTGCAAGAACAAGAGTTTCAACGGGTCGGCAGTTCCGAAACGGTGCGCGTCGATGTGCGGGTGATTGCCGCATCGAATGTCAACCTGGAAGATGCGGTCCGGGAGCGCCGGTTCCGTGAGGATCTGTTCTACCGGCTGAACGTCGTGCCTATTCGCGTTCCACCGCTGCGGGAACGCCGGGACGATATCCCTGTGCTGCTCGATCACTTTTTAGAGAAAATTCAGGCCGCCGAAGATGGTCCCTCGAAGCGGATCAGTCCCGAAGCGGTGGATCTCTTAATGAATCTGGAATGGCCCGGCAATGTTCGCCAGCTCGAGCACGCAGTTCACAAAGCATTCGCTCTGAGTGGTGATCGTCGAGTCCTGTTTCCAGGCGATTTCTCAGCGAATCGCTCGGCGCAGTCGGCTCCCGTTGCGAACGGGACCGATCCGTTGGTTACCATTCCCAGCGGTGGAGTCGACTTTGACGAGCTCGTTAGCGGTTTTGAACTTTCGTTGTTAAACCAGGCGCTTGCCGTCTCTGGAGGAAACAAAGCACGCGCTGCGGACCTTCTGCGTATGAAGCGCACCACCCTTTTGGCCAAGATGAAGACGTTTGAGGAGCGTGGTACGGCTCCGGTCGGCAACGGCGCCGCAAAAGGGCGCTCGATTCCCACGGCCCTGCTGTTCGAACCTGACGGGTCTGTGCGGAAACTGATCGCGAAAACGCTCGAAGACGAAGCGTATAGAGTTCTCGAAGCAGCCAGCGCCTCCACCGCACTGGATCTATTTCAGTGCTGGAAAAACCATATCAAGCTGATTATCGGACCAGCCGCTTCCCCGGATGTTTCCGGAGAGGCTGTGACAGGGCGATTGCGGCGTTTGGCTCCTGCTGTGCCCATGATCGTCATCTCCGACCATCACCATTCAATTACCTCAAATGGAATCGATCAGGCCGGGTCGGAAATTCTCCTGCGTCCCTTCTCCACCGACGATCTGCTCTCAACGCTCAGGAACTTGGGTTCAACCAGCAGAATGAAAACCGCTGGCGCCTTCTGTGCTTGATGAGCATTACCGTTCGCGCCAGTCGTCGCAGCTCGTCATTTATCCTATTGCCGCCATCTCCGGCTGGGGCTTGCACGCGGTCGCGATCTCACCAAACAGCGGCCCCTTCTGCACCTGTATTTTAAGCTCAGCGTCTGCGGCGTCGTAGT
>JAVKSW010000464.1:0-2958 GCA_039583505.1 Bryobacteraceae bacterium
ATAAAGCGGAAAAAATCCGTCCATCTTCTGCAGTCCAGCCGTACGCGCGGCAAAGCTCTGCGGTTCTGAAGGGGCAGACCGCTGTCCCGCAAAAACAGTGCAGGAGGCAATCAGCAAAAACACAGCAGTTCGTTTAAGCACAAGCTTGTAATTGTCGCAAGTTTTTTTCTAGGCTTCCAGTTCTATTCATTTACGTATAAACTGAGCTATCGATCGTTACTTCCCATAGGATTCAAAAATGCGGGAAAGCGCGTGGCAGGCCAACGGCACATACTCATAATTGAAGACAACCCCGGAGATGTTCGCCTCATGCGCGAAGCTCTTCGGGATCTCACGCCGCCCGTCGCCATCAATGTCGCTGGCGATGGTGAGGAGGCGCTTCTATTCCTCCATCGGCAAGGCCGCCATGCCGATGCACCCACCCCTGATCTGATATTTCTCGATTTCAACCTTCCCAAATCCGACGCGCGGGACTTCCTTCGGCAGTTGAAGACAGACGAGCGTCTGCGCGTCATTCCCGTCGCCGTGCTCACCACCTCCGATGCCGATCGGGATATCCGCGAGGCCTACGAACTGCATGCCAACTGCTATTTGCGCAAGCCCGTCGACCTGGATGGATTCTTCAGCACCATCCGTGAAGCAACTCGCTTTTGGCTCGACGTAGCCTCTATCCCAGCCCATTTCGAGATAGACGCGCCGAAGAAATCTCATCTGTTATGATTCAGGGCGCATGAGCCCTTATTCGATCGGCGTCGATCTGGGAGGCACAAATGTTCGCGTCGCCGCGGTCGATTCTGCTGGTCGAATGTTCGATCGAAAATCCATTCCGGCGGTTTTCGATAGCGGTCCGGAAATCGTGATTGCCGAAATTTGCGCTATGGTCAACAACCTGTCTTCGCGCTGGGGTACATCCGGTCTGCGAGGCGTCGGAATAGGCGTGCCGGGATTCATCGACATCGATGCCGGCGTGGTGGTGGGGGCCGCCAACCTTCCGGGCTTTCAGGGATTTCCAGTCCGAGACCAGATCCAGAGGATCCTGGGAACCCCCATCGTCCTGGAAAACGATGCCAACGCGGCCGCCCTCGGAGAAATGTGGATGGGTGCCGGCAAGAATGTCAAAGATCTCATCCTGATCACGCTCGGAACCGGCATCGGCGGTGGAATTGTCGTCGACGGCAAGGTCTTGCACGGCTTCCTCGGTATGGCAGGCGAAATCGGGCACATGACCGTCTTTCCCGATGGCAATCCCTGCGGCTGCGGCAATTGCGGATGTCTCGAGAAACATGCCTCGGCGACCGCCATCGCCGCCATGGGCCGTATGATGCACTTTGGCAGCGATGTCACTGCGGAAGCTGTCCATGAACTCGCTTTACAGGGAAACAGCCGCGCCCTGCTGGTTTTCGAATCGATGGGTCGAGCCCTCGGTATCGCCCTGGCAAACCTAATCAACTTGTTTAATTTTCCTCTATATCTCCTCAGCGGCGGTCCCTTGCCCGCCTGGGACATGTTCGCGCCTACCATGTTTCAAGAAATCGAGAAGCGTTCCTTTACCTTCCTCCGGACCGGCACGCGCATCGAGAAGGCCGTGCTCGGCGCCGATGCCGGATTGTTCGGCGCCGCTTACCTCCCTTTTCAGCAGCAGACTTGTTTAGAGATCTCCGCTAGTCTCGTCTAACCGCGATGGGTGTGTCGCATTGATCTTTTACTGGCTCGGGCTGGACGTGGGCACGAGTGGCTCGCGCGCGCTGTTGATCGATTCCATCGGACGCGTCCGCTATTCATTTACCGCCGCGCATCGGGAAATGCAGATGGCGCGCCCCCTCTGGGCGGAGCAGGATCCCGACGACTGGTGGCGTGCTTCGCAAGCCGCCATTAGAGGTGTTCTGCACGAAGCGGGAGTAGACGGCAGCGCCATTCGGGGGATTGGCCTGTCGGGCCAGATGCACGGGTTGGTACTGCTCGATGAGCAGGATAAGGTCATCCGTCCGGCGCTGATTTGGTGCGATCAGCGAAGCCAACGTCAGGTCGATTTCATCGACGCGGCGCTCGGGCCGCAGAACGTGCTCCGCTCCATCGCGAATCCCGTGCTGACAGGGTTCACGCTCCCGAAGCTGCTTTGGGTCAGAGACAACGAGCCCGAAAAGTTTGCGGCTGTTCGAAAAATTTTGCTTCCCAAAGACTACGTGCGCTTCAAGTTGACGGGCGATTTCGCTACCGACGTCTCGGACGCCAGCGGAACCGCTCTATTCGATGTAGTGAATCGTAAATGGTCCAACCAGATGGCCACCGGGCTGAACATCGATCCGGACATTCTGCCCCCCGCTTACGAATCGAGCGAAATCACCGGGCGAGTTTCCGAAGCAGGCGCCACCGCAACTGGCCTTTCCCCCGGCATACCTGTGGCTGCCGGAGCGGGCGATCAGGCCGCAAGCGCCATCGGCAATGGCATTGTCCAGCCCGGCACCGTATCCTGCACCATCGGCACCTCGGGTGTCGTATTCGCGTATTTGGAAAAGCCGGCGTATGATTCCCTCGGGCGCGTTCACACATTCTGCCATGCCATCCCGCGCGCTTGGCACGTCATGGGAGTGACGCAAGGCGCCGGGCTCAGCCTGCAATGGTTTCGCAGCCGGCTCGCCCCCGATTGCGGCTACGACGATTTGACCGCCGAAGCCACCCTCTCGCCCGCGGGAGCGCACGGGCTCTTTTGGTTGCCCTACCTCATGGGCGAGCGCACTCCTCACCTGGATGCGAATGCGCGCGGAGCCTGGATCGGACTTCATGCCAGGCATCAGCGGGCCGACTTGGTTCGCGCCGTACTCGAAGGCGTTTGCTACAGCCAAAGAGATGGACTCGAGATCATCCGCGACCTCGGCGCACGACCGTCGCTGGTGAGATTGTCCGGTGGCGGTGCCAAGAGTCCCTTCTGGCACCAACTCTTCGCCGATATCTTCAACC
>JAVKSW010000465.1:0-2955 GCA_039583505.1 Bryobacteraceae bacterium
TGGTCACTTGGGCCGACATCGTGGACGGCGCGCTGTATGAGAGTGCCGAAGCCGCCGTGAAGATGAACAACCCGGCCATGAAGCTGACGCTGGTCATCGAGGGAAGCCAGGGTCCGGAGCTGGTCCGCAAGATCATCCGATTAATGCAGCAGGCACCGCTCAAACAGATCATCGCCGATTCTGAGGTGTGTGCCGAATACGATCGGCTGTACGCCATTCACCTCCATAACATCGGCATTATTCGTCGCACTGGATCGTGCGATCGCGGTGTGATCTATTTCGATCTCGTGGATTACGGAATCGAGGGCTACAACAAATTCATCCCCTACTATCTGTTTGCGGATTCCGCCTACACTGTTTCGGTCTCCACCTCCAGCTACCGCACCAAGGTTTCAGTGGGTTCCAATCCCTGGTATCCCGGTCCCTTGCTCCACAACCTGGCGTCCATATGCGAGCGCTACGGCGGCGGCGGCCACGCCAAGGTCGGCGCCATCAGTTTCCCCATCGGCGCCATCGAGCAGGCTCGCAACGCCGCCGCGGAAATCCGTGAGGAATTGAAGTGGTAGCTCAGCCCAGTTCCGGCCTTACCCGAATCAGCTCCCGCAGCAGGATCGGAACGTCCTCATGAATCAGCCGCTTCATTGCGTCTGCGGCCCTGGGTGCACCGGGGCTGGCCAGTTCAGAGACGTATTCCTCAGCGAGCTTCCACCTAACGACCAGATCTGAAATCCACCCCGCATCGACCTGCCCGGAATTGGGGTCGGCAGCAGTTGAAACTGTCATACTCAACGCCCTCACCTTCTTAGATGCATCCCGGCTATGTTTCGACGCTCGCGAAACTGAATTGTCCAAGGAGTGTGGAACCTGGTTGCCGACAAAGCCACTAGTAGGTTCAGCAGCACTCGACGGGCGATACTAAAAGCTCGTTCTCTGACTCTGTTATGGATTTGAAATCGAAGGCTTCAGCGGCGAAGGTCGTCGTCGCCACCACGGTAGCCCTGGCTTTTATCAGCTACTGGCGGGGCGCAGCCATCGTTCTGAGCGATCTGGCGTCTTCCATGTTCTACGCCGGCGGTATCGCCGAGCAAGCCGTCGGCAAGTCGGCCGCCTGGTACGTCCTGGGCGTCATGCTGTTCAGCTTTGCCGTCCGGTCCGTTTACATGGAAAGCTGCGGCATGTTTGTCCGCGGCGGCGTTTACGTCGTGGTGCGCGACAGTATGGGCCCGTTTGCCGCCAGAATGTCGGTTTCCGCTCTGGTTTTCGACTACGTTTTGACCGGCCCCATCAGCTGCGTGAGCGCCGGCCAATACCTCGGGCGCCTGCTCAATGAGCTGTTCGGGTTCGCGCACCGCAACATCCATCTCGATCCGAATACTTTCGCCGCTTTCTTCGGTGTTGCCGTCACGATTTATTTCTGGCGCAGCAACATCAAGGGCATTGAAGAGTCGAGTGGAGAAGCGCTCAAGATCATGCAGATCACCACCGTCATGGTCGTCGCCATTCTGATCTGGGCTCCGCTGACCATTGTGTTGCACGGCAGGTGGCAACTCCCGCCCTCTCCCGTCCCTAGCCATCTCGTCTTCCACCACGAATCCCTCGGATGGTTGAGAGGCACGTTTTGGCCGACCTTCCCGATTATCGCCGTCACCATCGCCTTCGGCCATTCGCTGCTGTCCATGAGCGGCTTCGAAACTCTCGCTCAGGTTTATCGCGAGATCGCTTCTCCCAAACTCACGAATCTGAAAAAAACCGCCCATATCGTGTGTCTCTACGCCATCTTCTCCACCGGCCTCATCACCCTCTTTGCCGTGATGATCATTCCGGATGCCGTCCGCCGGACGTATGTCGACAACTTGATTGGCGGTCTTGCCATGAACTTGGCCGGGCCGGAAATGTTAAGGCTGGTTTTCCACGTTTTCGTCGTCATCGTCGGCGTGCTGATCCTTTCCGGAGCCGTCAACACCTCGTTGATTGGAGCGAACGGTGTTCTGAATCGCGTCGCCGAGGACGGCGTGCTTCTCGAATCCTTCCGCAAGCCACATCCCAGATTCGGTACTACCTCGCGCATCATCAACGGCATCACCGTACTGCAGCTCGCCACCATTATTCTCAGCCGCGGAGATGTCTATCTCCTCGGTGAAGCTTACGCTTTTGGTGTCGTCTGGAGCTTTGCATTGAAAGCTCTCGGTGTGCTTGCCTTGCGCTTCCAGCGCCATGATCAGGAGTACAAGGTCCCGCTGAACCTCCGCATAGGTGGCAAGGAAATCCCCGTCGGCCTTGCGATGACGACTCTGATCTTGCTGATTACCGCCATCGTAAATCTGTTCACCAAGCAATACGCAACCATTTACGGCGTCAGCTTCACCATCGCTTTCTTCTTGATCTTCACCATCTCGGAGCGGATTAACATCCGCAGACACAAAGAACGTCTGAACCAGTCGCTCGAACACTTCAACCTGCAGCGCCAGCCGACCATCGACGCAAAATCGCTCCATGCTCGCCCCGGAAGTGTTCTAGTCGCCATTCGTGATCCGGCCAACATCCAGCATTTGCGGCGCACTCTGCAAAGAACCGATCTTCGCCGCAACGACATCGTGGTGATGACCGTGCGGCCCATTGCCGCCGATAGCGAATACGACTTGAACGATGATCAGGTCTTCGGCTCAGACGAAAAGACCGTCTTCACCGCGGCCGTTAGCATTGCGGAGAAAGAGGGCAAGCCCGTCGAGTTGCTGGTGGTTCCGGCTATAGATCCATTCGATGCGCTGGTTCAAACCGCAAGCGAGCTGAAAGTGTCGCGCTTGGTGACCGGCGTTTCTCTCCGTATGGATTCAAGTGAGCTTGCCCGGAGGATCGGCCTCGCTTGGGAGAAGCTGCCCGAGCCCCGCCACCCCTTCTCTCTTGAAATCATCAACCCCGGACGCCCTTCCACTTACGTCAACCTGGGACCGCACC
>JAVKSW010000466.1:0-2947 GCA_039583505.1 Bryobacteraceae bacterium
TTTCGGCCGTGAGCGCCCGCGACGGCGTCCGTGCCGTAGATAATCTTCAGATCCTTGTGGGTGAGCGCCTTCTTGAACGTGTCGAGAGTAATTTGGATTCCCTTCTGCATGAAGGCGAAGCCTTCCTCGTTGTAATTGCCGATGCCGAGAAATTTTGACTTGTTCTGAAGATAATTCTGGAGGACGAGGCCGATATTGGGGTCGTAATAGGTTCCACGCTGCGCCATGAGATTGAACACTTCGTCGGTGACGAAAGCGCCGTGTTCGATGGATGTGCAGCCGGCGAGCGTGGCCGCTTTGGCCGATGCAGCGGAATGCGCGTGAACAAGCGTCCGCAAGCCTAACTGCCTGGCCTCGCCGCAGGCGGCCTGAAGCTGTTCATCGGACATGGTCTGGGCGCCCCCTTCGCGGATGCTCTTGGAGGCAAAAATCTTGATGAAATCCGCGCCCTGCTGTTTTCTTTCTCGTACGATCTGGCGGATCTGTTCCGGAGTGAGCTTGTCGTCGGTGATCGGCTCTAAAGAGGTGAGGATGCGGGGCCCGGGAAGAATGCCGCGCGCGATCGCGTCTCTCAGATATTTGTCCTCGGGCGAGCCGGGACTCTGGATGGTGGTGAAGCCTCCCTCAATTGTTGAGACGGCGTTTTCGGCGCCGTACAGGATTGCCTGTTGGGGAGGTTCGCCCCTTCCGGCGAGGCGACCGTTGTTGAAGTGCCAGATGATATGGGAATGCGTATCGATCCAGCCGGGCGTGACGGTCAATCCGCGGAGATCGTAGACAAGGGCGCCCGCGGGCACGGGGCCTCCAACGCTTACGATTTTCGATTCTTGGACAACAATCGTGCCGTTGCGGACGATTTTGCCCTTGCCATCCAGGATAGTGGCCGCCTTGATGGCGATGGGACGCTCCTGGCCGGCAGCAAGCAGGGGAATCAATGCAAGGGACAGCGCGACGGACATGCGAAAAAGATTCAAAGCAGGACCTCCCGATAAACAGCCTCACCGAAACAGCGCAACAGCAATGATGCCACTTCGCCAAACAGATCTCCTGACATAATTCTTACGGGACAGAATCCATGACACACCTAACTGCCTGGCGTTTACTCGCCGCCGGCGTCGTGCTCGCGACGTGCGGGAAGCCACAAGCCACGATTCCGCAAACCGATTCGAGCTATATCGATGCCGATGGCACCGCTCATGTGACCAGGGTAGTTCCGGTCCCAAAGAGCATCAGCCCGGAAGCACAGAAGGTATTGGCCAGGCGCATGTCTGATGCTCCGCCCAAAGAGACTTTAGAGGAGCGGCGCAGCCACACGGACCGATGGCAGAACGGGGCAGGCGCGGAATTTGAAAAGCTTTACCCCGTGGATGTCAAAGAAGAAAAGATTGCGGGAGTGCCGGTGAGGGTGATCACTCCGACTGCCATCCCCGAGGATACGCGCGACCGCCTTCTGATTAACGTGCACGGTGGAGGGTTCAATTCGGATTCCGGCTCACTCACCGAGACGGTTCCGATCGCGAATCTCACAAAGACGAAAGTGGTGGCTGTGTTGTACCGCCTGGCGCCGGAGCATCCCTTCCCGGCCGCTGTCGAGGACACGGTCGCGGTCTACAAACAGATGCTGAAAACTTACAAGCCGCAAAACATTGGCCTGTACGGAACTTCGGCGGGTGCGATTCTAACCGGTGAAGTAGCGGTGAAATTGCGCGAACTGGGTTTGCCGCTTCCCGGAGCATTGGGCATCTTCTCGGGCCTGGGCGATTTCAGCATGACCGACGACTCGAGGGCGATTTATGCACTGAACGGGCTTTCCGGACCGCTTACTCCGCCGACAAAGGGCCAAAATCCAGATCGCAGTTATATCGGCACGACTGATGCGAGGAATCCGGTGCTGTCGCCGCTGTACGCGGATCTGAGCGGCTTCCCGCCGACGCTGTTCCTAAGCAGCACGCGCGATCTGCTGCTCAGCGGGACCACGATTCTGCACAGGGCGTTTCTCCGTGCAGGCGTAGATGCGCAACTGGTGGTTTTCGAGGCGCTTCCACACGCGTTTTGGAACGATCCGCATCTGCCGGAAACAAAAGAAGCGGATGGAATCATGGCTGAGTTCTTCAATAAGAGGTTGGGGATGGCGGGACAAACACGGTAAGGCGCGAGAGGCGGCAGCCTATCGCAATTGGTGCGCATAAAGATGCTATTATGCTTTTGTGCGTACAACTGTGGATTTGCCCGATGGGTTGCTGCGTGAGTCGAAGGCGATAGCGGCGCGACGAGGAACTTCACTGAAGAGCCTCATCAGGACCGCAGTAGAAGCAGAGGTTCGGAAAGCGCAAAGCAAGACGGCGCGTAGAGTGAAATTCCCGCTGCTGCCTTCTACCGACCCGGGAACTCTGAACCTGACGAATGCCGACATCGAAGATCTTCTTACCTGATGTCAATGTCTGGCTAGCTTTAGCTTCGCGCCGTCACATTCACTCGCAAACCTGCAGTGCGTGGCTGGAGCGTATTGGTCCCGCATCAGTCGCCTTTTGTCGTGTAACCCAGATGGGACTGTTACGGTTGCTGACGATTGAGTCAGTAATGGGCACGGACGTTCTATCGTCGCGAGATGCGTGGCGCGCTTACAAAGCGATACTCGGTGACGAGCGTGTCTCTTTTGCGCCGGAGCCTTTCGCGCTGGAACCAGAATGGGGGAAGCTGACGGCTCAGGACAGGCCAACTCCAAAGGTCTGGACGGACGCGTATCTCTGTGCATTCGCGCATGCGGGCGGGCTCCGGCTGGTGACACTAGACCGGGCGGTGCTCTCGCTGGCAAGCGACGCGTTGGTGCTGAACTGAGAGCGTGTTCCTAAAGGGTGGCAGCTCTCCTGAACCCAAACGGTCCTTGTTCGGCTCAGGCGCAGGACACAAATCGTAGCGACTGCAATCGTTCTTGATATCCTTCATA
>JAVKSW010000467.1:0-2944 GCA_039583505.1 Bryobacteraceae bacterium
CTTCAAACGATGCCCATCCGTATCCGCGAACCGGGTCGCGCCTGTGTGACAGAACAAGCACTGCTCATCCATCTCGCGATCGAAATCGATCAGCGGCATGGACGCATATCCCGGTGAAAGATCCCAACCGTAGCTGTTGAACCAGGTGGCTGGCGATTCGAACAGATAATCGCCGATCTGCACCATATACGTGCGGGCCATGAGACCTCCGCCGATCTGGTAACGAACCGCATACTCGGCCGTGAGCCCGCGTTCGGCAAGGCTGTGAATCATCCGGCCCTCGCGTTTTTCGATCGTGATTACGCTGCCGGAGCGCTCATGCGTCACCCGCCCGGCCGGCAGCGGCGCGGGTGGCACAAGCGATTGGCCCATCGCCGTTCGTAGATATCGCGCAGTCTCCTTCGGATGGCATGTCGCGCAGACCGGAGCCGGGAAATCGGCCGGGGAAGCGGGCCCACTTGCGGCAAGCAGCAGCGCGGTACGAAAAGAAGCTCCGAAGAGCCGGCCCCGCGTCATGCGGATGCATGCGACTCGACTCGGCTGAATCGCTCCCGTCGCACGATGCCTTTGCCCTCTTGAATCACGACGAGCTGGTCTGCGGCAACTTTCTCGATTTTTTCCGTCTGCCCGTTCGGCCAACGAACCTCGAGATCGGCGGAGCTCGCCTCGCCCAACCCGTAGTGCAGCCGCCGGTCATTCGCCGAAAGATAAGACGATTGCGCCAGCACCGCCTGCGCCTGCTTCCGTCCACCGTACGCCGCGATCACCTGCGCGCCAATGGCGCTGCGATTCGATGTGCTGCCGATGAGCAGAACTTTGAGCCAGTGATGATTGCCCGAAACATCGTTGCGCAACAGCGACGGCGGCTCATTCATATTCATGATGAGAATGTCGATGTCGCCGTCATTATCGAAATCTCCGAACGCCACGCCGCGGCTCGAATGAAGCTCCGCAATCGCCGGCCCGGCCTGGTCCAGCAATTCTTCAAATTTGCCGCCACCCAGATTCCGAAACAGCACCCGGGGCGTCTTATACGGGGACCCGGAAACCTTGGTCTCAACGTCGGGATAAACCATGCCCGTGGCAAAAAACAGGTCCGGCAGCCCGTCATTATCCAGATCGAGGATCGCCGCGCCCCAACCGACATAGCGCGTTTCCACCGCTAAGCCGGAAGGGATGGTTACATCGGTGAAGTACGCTTTTCCGTTGTTGCGATACAGCGCGGTCGTATCGTCGCTGAAGTGCGTCTTCACAATGTCGAGGTAGCCATCCATGTTGAAGTCTCCGATGCCCACGCCCATTCCCGCTTGCGTCTCGCCGTCTTCATTCAACGCGACACCGCTTTCCAGGCCCGCCTCGGTGAACGTCCCATCATGCTTGTTTATGAAGAGCAGGCTGGGCGAAGTATCGCAGGCGACGTAAATGTCAGGCCAGCCGTCGCCGTCAAAGTCCGCCGCGACGGCCGTCAGTCCGTACCCCGGTTTAGGCAATGCGACGCCGGCCTTGTCGCTCACATCGGTAAACGTGCCGTCGCCATTGTTGTGGTAAAGGCTCGGACTCTGCTGCCCCAGGCCGCGCGGCCCGCATTCGACGGGAACGCCTTTCCAATTGCACGCTGCGTCCTGGCCCACGCGGGGAACTTTGCCGAATTCGAAATCGACGTAATGCGAGACAAAAAGATCGAGCTTCCCATCCCGGTCGTAATCCACCCACGTGCAGCCGCTCCCGTAGTGATTTCCGGTACGCAGCAAGCACGCCTTTTCCGTCACATCGGTGAAGGTGCCGTCGCCGTTGTTGCGAAACAGGATGTTCTGCCCCCAGCAGGTGATGAAGACGTCCTCGAAACCATCGTTGTTGTAATCTCCGACAGTGATCCCGTACGCCCATACCCTCCGGCCCAATCCGGAGTTCGCCGTCACATCCGTGAAAGTGCCGTTCCGGTTGTTGCGATAGAGGCGAATGATGGCGTTGTCGGGAGTCGATTCCAGCCGCCGCCCGGTCAGCAGAATGATATCCTGCCAGCCATCGTTGTCGTAATCGAGGAAGGCGGCACCGCACCCCATGCTCTCGATGATGTATTCGTTTTGTTGAACGCCGCCGAAAATCACCGGCGCCTGCAGGCCCGCCGCGTGGGCGACATCCGTTAAACGCGCATTAAAGGGGCGGCCCGATGGTTTCCCGCGCGGAAGCGGTTTCACGCCCCGCGATGTCATTTGGGCACGTGCGACCGAACTCACTGCCGGCCAAAGAAATGGAACGGCCAGAACATCTCTGCGAGTCATTACGGCAGGTAAGTTTTAGGATACCTTCAGCGCGGCAAGCTGGCCGCCAAAACAAACACCAGCGGCGCGTTCCAGTTGATGGCAACTTCATTGCACGCGTATGCGCCCGTCACGTCCACGTACGCCTTGGCCGGCAGGGTGCCTGCCGGAATCATCCGCCTCATGACGTTATCTTGCCTTCCCGCATTAGGTCCGCCCGCGAGCAGACCCGGGAACGGCAATGGCAATCCCAGCGCAGCGCTCGGACGGTGATGCGGATGCATTACCGCGTGCTCGCCGACTTGCGTCACCCACGAAAGCGCAAAGGTGTTTCGTCCGAGCAAGTAGTGCAGGTTGTCCATCGCGGTCTCGACATATTTCGGATTCGCGCGAAAGTGGTCGGCAATTAGCAACTGCATGCTGTAATTGGCAGCCACGGCATTCGATCCCCAGATATAATCGTGCGTCGTCAGCGCGATGCGATAGGCGTTGCGCCTGGCACGGTCGGCAATTTGATCCGCTGCATCGAGCGAGCGCTGTCGAATCGCATTCACTGCGTCCGCATCTCGACCGTCGCCGAGCACGTATGTCCACAGCGCGAGCGGTGCGACCATCGCCCACGAGGGCGGGTCTACTGGCTTGATGCTGTCGAGATACTCGCGGTAATGCTCGAGAAAATAGCG
>JAVKSW010000468.1:0-2941 GCA_039583505.1 Bryobacteraceae bacterium
CTCCCGAGGTGTTCAGCACCACCTTCGGTAAGCAAGGCCTTTGGCCCGAGTTGCACGTGCTCGATTCTACCGATCCGGTCCAGATAAAAAGCATCCGACAGAAGATCGATCCCGCCCGCACCTTGTTCTTCGTTTCCAGTAAATCGGGCACTACGCTTGAGCCGAATATTTACATGCAGTACTTCTTCGAAGAAACGAAGAAGAGTGTCGGCGATCGCGCCGGCCACCACTTTATAGCCATCACCGACCCCGGCTCGAAGCTCGAAGGTGTTTCTGAAACGCTCGGTTTCCGGCGTGTGTATCACGGCGTGGCAAGTATTGGCGGCCGCTATTCCGCTCTTTCCGATTTCGGTCTTGTGCCCCATGCCGCGATGGGTCTCGACACCGAACGGTTTTTGGAGCGTGCCGCCGCCATGGTCCAAGCGTGCAAGAGTCCCGACGCGTCCAGGAATCCCGGCATTTCGCTGGGCCTCATTCTCGGTACCGCCGCCAAGAGCTTCGGGCGCGACAAGGTCACGCTGTTGTGCTCGAAATCTGTTTACGACCTCGGGGCCTGGCTCGAGCAACTTCTCGCCGAATCCACGGGCAAAGAAGGCCACGGTCTCATTCCCGTTGATCGTGAGCCGCTGGTCACGCCGGGAAAGTATGGAAAAGATCGCGTCTTCGCCTACATCAAATTTGCGGGTGATAAAGCCAGCGAAATCGAACCATTTGTCGCCGCGCTCCAAAAAGCTGGCGAGCCGACCGTCCGCATCCTCATCAACGATCTTTACGATCTGGGCCAGACCATGTTTCAGTGGGAGATCGCCACTGCGGTGGCCGGCTCTCTCATCGGCATCAACGCTTTCAACCAACCCGACGTCGAAGCAAGCAAAATCGCCACCCGTGAGCTCACCTCGGAGTTCGAGAAATCCGGTTCATTGCCCGCTGAGAAGCCGATCGTGGAACAGGATGGCATCCAGCTCTTCACCGATAAATCGAATGCCGATGCGCTCTTGACCGGCAGCAGAACGCTGGGCGCCATCATTCGTCAGCACCTGGATCGCCTCAAACCCGGCGACTATTTCGGCCTCCTGGCATATATCCCGATGTTCCCCGTTTACGAGCAGAGGCTTGAGGAGATTCGCAAAGAGGTTCTCGAAGCGAAACAAGTAGCCACGGTGCTCGGCTTCGGCCCGCGTTTCCTGCACAGTACTGGACAAGCGTATAAAGGCGGCCCAAACTCTGGCGTGTTCTTGCAGATCACTTGCGACGACGCGGAAGATCTCCCGGTGCCTGGACAAAAATATTCGTTCGGCGTCGTCAAAGCAGCCCAAGCCCGTGGAGATTTTCAGGTGCTTGCCGATCGTCATCGCCGCGCGCTACGTGTGCATCTTGGCAAGGATTTGTCCGCCGGGCTCGATCGCTTGCGCGATCTGATCTGCGCCGCTGTCGCTCATTAGGAATTCTGGGAGAAAACCACATGCCCGATATCAAAGTCTATGGCGCGGACTGGTGCTCGCTGACAAAACGCGCGCGGGCCCATCTCGACCAGCTCCAAGTGGACTACCAATACATCGACATCGAACAGGATAAGGGCGCTGCCCAGTGGGTTCGTGACCAAAACGAAGGTAAAGAACGAAAACCCACCGTGGACATCTCCGGCCAGGTCCTCTCCGAACCGTCCAACAACCAGCTCGACGAGGCTCTCCAGGCCAAAGGTTTGGCCTAAAACGACCTGTGATTGTACCGGCCTGACAGGGTACCTGACCCGTAGGGAATCAGCGGTAAGCCTCGCGGCGATCGCGGACACGGTGAATGGTGATCGCGTCATCGCTTTCATCGAAGAAGACGCGGTGGTTGCCGGCCCGCAAGCGGAGCAATCCTTCGAACTCGCCGCCCAACGCTTTCACGCGGCCCGCGCCGGTTTCGGCGTAGCGGTGAATGGCTTCCAGGATCTTGATTGCCGTCTTCTGCTCGATGGCGCGTATCTCGCTCTGCACATTCGAGTGGAAGCGGATCTTCTTCAACGTCCTCAATCCACCTTACGGAACTGTTCCATGGTGACCCCGCAACCTGCAACAACTTCTTCGAACGACAGACCGCCTTGCGGGTTCTCGCGGAAATACTCGCGTGAGCTGCGAATAGCTTGGCGGTCCTCTTCGGTCAGTTCGTCCCCCTGCTCATCGATCATGACTTCGAGCAGATGAACGACTGCTGCGAGTTGGCCTGGCCCAAGATGGCCAATCAGTTCATGCGCTTTCGACTCGAGCGCGTTAGTCGCCATATTGTCCTCCTTGCGTGACGTTCTTGTGCTGCGCACCGGCAGGCCGCCAATGAGTTGATCAGCTTTTCTATTTTAATCGCCGTCACCGTTCATCGGTTCGTAGTGGTTCTGTACTCCCGGCCTGATATCGCAACCCTAAAGGCCGTTGCTGTTCCGCACCTACAAACAGTGTGCGCGGTGTCGCGAGTTCTCGCCGCTCGGCTCCCCGCGGGCCGCAACGTTCACGTCGTCCGCGTCCCAGCTCTCGTTGTCGTTATCTCCCGGCGGACGCCCCAGTTTCAGTGACGGAATAAGTTTCGGTACGCGTCGAGCCTTGGTTGCCTGCTCGAACGCGTACGCAAGCTTGATGAGGACCGGCTCGCTGAATGCGGTCCCCATAAACGACAGTCCTACGGGCAGTCCAAAGGCGTAGCCTGCCGGGACGTTCACGATCGGATACCCAGCCATCGCCGCATACGTCGAACTCGCTCCCAGAAAGTGATCTCCATCCACCAGGTCAGTGGTCCAGGCCGGTGCTCCCGTTGGAGCGACCAGAGCGTCCAAATTGTACTGCTGTAAGACCGCATCGATGCCTTGCTCTCGCGACAGGCTGTGATTCAGAGCCAATGCCTGCAGGTAGACTGGATCCGTCAAATTAGTCGTGGCTTCAGCCAGCTCGAAGATCTCCTGCTTGAA
>JAVKSW010000469.1:0-2941 GCA_039583505.1 Bryobacteraceae bacterium
AACGCCGTGAACTCCTGGCGCGGGCGCGCGAGTTCTGGCGCGGTTGTACGCTTCTGTGCATCACGCACGACGTTCGAGAAACGCAGGCCTTCGATCGGGTTCTGGTCATCGAGCAGGGCCGGATTCGGGAGGACGGAACCCCCGAGCAACTATCTGCTTTGCCGGAATCGAGGTACGCACAACTTCTCGAGGCGGAAGAGCAGACGCGCTCCGGACTGTGGTGCGCCAGTTTCTGGCGGCGGATCCGCATCCATTCGGGGCGCATTGTCGAGGAGCACAAACCCTCGGAAGAGAAACGGCGCGAGACTGAGGTCGCATAGGTGCAGACGCGCGAAGTCGAAATAGCGGCCTGGCCCTCGTCGCGATTAGGCGACGCCATGGCGGCGCTCGCGGCGCGAGCCGGGCTCGTGGCCTCCGCTGCTGATCCCGTGAATCCGGCGGCCTTCTCTTCGGGTGTGGAGGCCGCGGCCTGGATGGAGCGCCACGCCAAACTGCTTGGGTGCGAAGCCGAACCGATCGAGACCACGCTTGCCGATCTTGATCATGAGTTGCTCGCAGCCTATCCAGCGCTTCTTCGTGTTTTCGACGACGCCTTCCTTGCCGTCCTGGACGCGCGCGCCGGAACATTGCGGGTCTTAACGCCCGTGCTTCGAGTCGAGCGTCTTCCACTTGCACAGGTTTGTGATTTGATCCGCGAACCGCTGGAGAGGCCGAGTCGCGCTGAAATTGAGCGATTGCTCGGTGACACGCGCGTCCCGGCCGGAAGAGAATCGAAAACTGTCCGCTTGCTGGTACGGGAGCAACTCAGGGAAACGCGCTTCAATCAGTGCTGGATTTTGCGATCTCCTCCAGGAGCCCGCCCGATGCGTTGGCTGCGCGAGCCGAGAGCGCTCCGCAACCTGGGCAGGCTTATCGCTGCGCACACTTTCCAGTACCTGCTGTGGGTGGCATCCTGGGCGATTCTCGGCCGATTGTCTTTCGAGGGGCGCATGCAACGCGGCTGGCTGCTGGCCTGGGCGCTCCTGCTCCTCACGCTGGTGCCCTTTCGACTCCTCACAACATGGCTGCAGGGAGCGCTCGCGATTGGCGTAGGCGGAATTTTGAAGCGTCGGCTGCTTTGTGGCGCGATGCGGCTCGAACCCGAGGAGATGCGTCACCAGGGCATAGGAAGCTTCCTCGGTCAGGTGTTCGAGGCGGAGGCGGTCGAGACGCTTGCCCTCAGCGGAGGAGTCGCTGGCCTGCTCGCCGTAATTGAGCTTATAGTCTCCGGGTTTGTGCTTGGTCGGTTTGCCATTTTGCTGTTGGTGTGGTGTTCCATCGCGGCAATGCTGGCGTGGAAGTTCCTGCGGCAGTACCAGCACTGGACGAATACGCGCATGCAGATGACGCAGGAGCTGATAGAGGCAATGGTCGGTCAACGGACACGGCTTGCGCAGCTTCCACCTCAGCAGTGGCATGAAGCCGAAGATCGACTGCTCAGCAGGTACCTCGAGACATCGGCCTCCATGGATGGCAGCGCCGCCTGGCTGATGGCGGCGATACCGCGAGGATGGCTGCTGGCCGGATTGGGATGCCTCGTACCGGGCATCGTGGGCGGCCGAAGTTCGCCGGCTGAAATCGCGATCGCGCTGGGCGGCACTTTGCTCGCCTTTAGCGCCTTCAAACGATTGACTGGATCGTTTGCGGACCTCGCGGGAGCCTGGGTAGCTTGGAAGCGTATCGGTTCGCTGTTTCGGGCTGCGGCGCGTCCGGAACGTTTGGGTGAAGTCTTCGCGAGCGGAAGAGCAGCTGAAATATCGGAGAAGGTGATGGACGCCGACCGGCTGACCTTCCGTTATCGCGACACTGGCAATCCGGCACTGCAGGCGTGCAGCCTGGCGATCCGCCGAGGAGAGCGCATTCTGCTCGAAGGTCCCTCGGGAGGCGGCAAGACGACCTTCGCTTCGCTGCTGTCGGGCCTGCGCGAGCCGGAGTCCGGACTGTTGCTCGTCAACGGCCTCGACCGGCGTATCCTTGGCGATCAACGTTTACGACAGCACGTCGCGGCCGCACCGCAGTTCCACGAGAATCACATCCTGACGGAGACCCTCGCGTTCAATTTGCTGATGGGACGCGGGTGGCCGCCTACCCCCACCGATATGCGCGACGCCGATGCGGTGTGCCGGGAGCTCGGCTTGGGCGACTTGCTCGACCGAATGCCCAGCGGCCTTCAGCAGATGGTGGGAGAAGGCGGCTGGCAGCTCTCGCATGGCGAACGCAGCCGCATCTACATTGCGCGAACGCTCCTGCAATCCGCCGACCTGGTGATCTTGGACGAGAGCTTCGCCGCGCTCGATCCCGAAAACCTCCGCACATCCCTCGGGTGCACTTTGCAACGCTCGAAAACCCTCATGGTCATCGCGCATCCTTAGGTTCGCTAAACTGAGGGTTCACACAACAGGGAGTTTCATGGCAGAAGCGAAGCAAAACACAAAAGAAGAGAACGAGTTCGGTGCGTCCCCGAACATCAAGCAGAAGGACCATATCTATCAAGCCGAGTATTTCGGCAGCGGAACCTTCAAGATCACCAAACCGAAGCGGCAGGACCGCAAGCGGCGTCAATCCGCGCTAAAAGGCACCACGCGCGGCGCGCGCAAATAGCGGAGCACGGCGCAGGCTCTCCTGCTATAGCGTGAGCGTAACCTTACTGAGCGTCCGCGGACGATCGGGATCCAGATGCTTCACCTCGGCCAGGCTGGCTGCGAACAGTTGTGCCGGAATAATATACGGAATCGGTGTATAGAGATCTTCGGGTAGCGGACCCGCGTTCCCGAGATGCGCTGGCACCGTGAGCGGCTCCTGTAATCCCTTCTGAGTCGCGGCATTTTGGTTGCTGCGGTCGGTGATCAACAGCGTTTCGGCTCGAATCGATCGCAGCTTCTCGATCAGTTCGCACATCGGC
>JAVKSW010000470.1:0-2940 GCA_039583505.1 Bryobacteraceae bacterium
ACAAGCTAGACGAGAACGAAGTGGCGACTATGATCCGCGAGGGTGGCGGCCGGATGCCGTCCTTTGCGCGGCTCAGCGGTGAAGATATCCGCGCCCTCGTGCGCTACGTGGAGTACGGCGAAAATATTGCGGTCCAGGCGCCGCAAAGCGCGCCGTCGGCCGAAGGCAAACTGCCCCCGTATCTCGATCCCGCTAACGTCGATCTGAAATATCGCTTCGACGGTTACAACCGCTTCCTCGATTCCGACGGCTATCCCGCGGTACAACCCCCGTGGGGAACATTGAATGCGATCAATCTCAACACCGGCGAGATCGCCTGGAAAATACCTTTCGGAGAATACCCGGCGCTCGCGCTCCAAGGCCTGCACAACACGGGCAGCGAGAACTACGGCGGTGGCGTCGTGACTGCCGGCGGGCTCCTCTTCATCGCCGCCACCAGCTTTGACAGGAAATTTCACGTCTTCGACAAATCAACCGGCAAACTGCTTTGGGAAACCCTCTTACCGGCGGCCGGCAACGCTACGCCGGCGGTTTACGAAGTGAACGGGAGAGAATACATCGTCATCGCCTGTGGCGGTGGCAAATCCAAAGATCCTCCCGGATCGAACTACGTCGCGTTCAGCTTGCCGCGTTGAGCCGGACTACCGCCGCCGGAAGAACGTGACCGTGAGTGCCGCCGACATGAGTGAGCAGCACGCCAGCACCAGCAAGGCGGGTGTCATGCTGTGCGTGGAATCCCGAAGCTTGCCGACGATGTAGGGGCTCACGTATCCGCCCAGGTTCCCCACCGAATTGATCCAGGCGATCCCGGCGGAAGCGGCAGCCCCGGACAGGTAACCGGTCGGCAAAGACCAAAAGGTCGAGGTTCCCGACACCAGTCCAGCCGTGGCGAGCGTCAACGCGCACAATCCCACTACGCCCGAGATCCCCGGAATCGCGGACGCCGATAGCCCGAGCGCGCCGGCCACACACACCACCGAAATATGCCAGCGGCGTTCTTGCGTGACATCGGAGTGATGCCCCACCAGCACCATGGTGATGGCGCCAATCCCGTACGGAATCATGGTGAGCAGTCCAATGCGAAAGGGGTCCTTGGTGAGTGTGTCCTTCACGATTTGCGGCAGCCAAAACTGAATTCCGTAGTTGCCCATGACAATGCCGAAATAGATCAGGCACAACAGCCAGACGCGATAGCTGCGGAACGCATCACGCAGGCTGTGGTGACCGGGTGCGGCGGCTCGTTTTAGCACCTCGTCTTCTTCCAGCCGCTGCAATAAGAGCGAACGCTCGCCCTCGGACAGCCATTTCGCTTTTCCCGGGTTGTCAGCAAGAAAGAACATCGTGGTGATGCCCGCGACGATCGACGGTACGCCCTCTACGAGGTAAAGCCATTGCCAGCCGCGCAGTCCACCGACCGAAGACATCCTGTCGAGAATCCAACCTGAAACCGGGCCCCCGATAAGTCCTGAAAGAGGGATGGCGGTCATGAACGCCGCCACCATCTTGGCGCGGTGCTTACGTGTGTACCAAAACGTCAGATAGAGGATCACCCCCGGAAAGAATCCCGATTCGACAATGCCCAACAGGAAGCGCAACGCGTAAAATCCCGTGGCGCTCTTGACCAGCATCGTGCAGCCGGATACGACGCCCCAGACGATCATGATCGGTCCTAACCAATGCTTGGCGCCGATTTTTTGGAGCGCCAGATTGCAAGGCACTTCAAAGAAAAAGTAGCCGATAAAGAAAATGCCGGCTCCAATCCCGTAGACCGCGTCGCTGATTCCCAGATCCTGCTGCATCTGGAGCTTCGCGAACCCAACGTTGACCCGATCAACGTAGGCAAAGATGTAGCACAGGAATAGGAACGGAATCAGGCGGCGGGTGATTCGTTTATAGGTCCGCTTTTCGAATTCGAGTCCATATCGGTCTAGTGCGGACGCGGGCTCGGGTGTCATGGTCCTTCACATCCTACCGCTTCAGTGCGCTCTCGCCCGAAACAATCGTAAGCCCTCGAAGCGTAAGGCCGATAAGAAGCTGAGACTGCCATGTGGATAGTTCAGGCTGAAGAGGTTGGTTCCTCTCGTAAACTGGAGAAAGTTTCTATGGATTCACCTCCCGAGCATTCTAGGCGGGCCATTATCATCGGCGCCGGGCCGGCTGGCCTGACCGCCGCCTATGAGCTTTTGACCCGCACCGATATCCTGCCGGTGGTGCTCGAAAAGACGGACTACATGGGAGGCATATCCCGAACCGTCAACTACAAAGGGAATCGCATCGATATTGGCGGCCATCGCTTCTTCTCGAAATCCGACCGTGTGATGCAGTGGTGGTTGAATATCCTCCCCATGCAGGCGATCGATGGCGATCACGCGCACATCACTTACCAGCGCCAGACCACCAAGGTTCCCGCCGGCGCGGCGTCCGCCGACGCTCACAGGGATGACTGCGTCATGCTGGTCCGGAATCGCAAATCGCGCATCTACTTCATGCGCCAGTTCTTTGCGTATCCCATCTCTCTGAGCGCAGATACCATCCGAAAACTCGGTCTGCTGAAAACAATCCGCATCGGGCTGAGCTATCTCCGTGCCGTCGTCTTCCCCATCCGCAACGAAAGCAACCTGGAAGAGTTTTTTATAAACCGCTTCGGCCGTGAGTTGTATCTCACCTTCTTCAAGTCCTACACCGAGAAGGTCTGGGGGATCGATTGCAAACAGATCAGCGCGGAATGGGGCGCTCAACGGATTAAAGGCCTCTCCATCACCAAAACCATCACTCACGTTTTGAAGAAGATGGTTCCGCGCTCCAAGAGCGACATCTCTCAAAAGGACGTGGAAACGTCTCTCATCGAACGCTTTCTCTACCCTAAATTCGGCCCCGGCCAGATGTGGGAAGAAGTCGCGAAGCGCGTCCGGGAACGCGGTGGGCAGATCTCTACCGATT
>JAVKSW010000471.1:0-2936 GCA_039583505.1 Bryobacteraceae bacterium
GTCAATTCCGGCAAGCGGCGCTGGTTCCAGAGCTGCATCGTCAGACCCACAACCGCCATTCCTTGTTGTCGCAAGAGTCCGGCCACTACCGAACTGTCGACTCCGCCCGACATGGCAACGGCGACAGGCATGCCATTCTCAAGCGACAACGGGTTTCTCCCATCGCGTTGCCGTTCGAAGTCTGCGCACTGCTGCAACCACTGCATCGATGAGCACGCTCACTTCCTCGCGCGTGTTGTAGCGGCCGAATGAAAATCGGATGCTCGACCGAGCCTCCTGCGCGCTGCGCCCAATCGCCAGCAACACATGCGATGGTTCGACGGCACCGCTGCTGCACGCCGATCCGGTCGAAACGGCGATACCCCTCATATCCAAGCCAATCACCAACGCTTCGCCCGAAACACCACGAAAAAGGAGGTTGCTCGTGTTCGGCAATCGCTCGTCGCTCGACCCGTTGATCTCGACATCTTCAACGCGAGTCAGCACTTCGCGCTCGAACTGGTCCCGCAAATCGGAGACACGATCCCCACCCTCGGTGCAGCACAATTCCACCGCGCGAGCAAACGCCATGGCGGCAGGAACATTCTCGGTTCCGGCGCGCTGCTCGCGTTCGTGCCGGCCACCGAATTGAATGCCGCGCAAGGGCGTATCGCGACGCACGTATACCGCGCCGATCCCTTTCGGAGCAAACATCTTGTGCGCGCTGAGAGTGTAGAGATCCACGCCAAGCTGCCGAACGTTCGTCTCGATCTTGCCCGCCGCTTGTACGCCATCCGAATGGAAGAAAATGCTGTTGCCCGATTCGCGATGCTCCCGAACCAGGCCGGCAATCTCTTGAATCGGCTGAATGGTTCCCAGTTCGTTGTTCGCGTGCATCACGGAGACCAGCACCGTCTCCGGCCGCAGTTTCTGCCGAATCGCATTTACGTCGACCACGCCCGATCCATCCACGCTCACGTACGTGACCTCGACGCCTTCACTCTCCAGATGGCGGCAGGATTCGAGAACAGAGGGATGCTCGATGGAGGTTGTGATCGCGTGCCTGCGCGGGAGCGGACAATTGCGCACCAGGCCAAGAATGGCGAGATTGTTTGCCTCCGTTCCTCCGCTGGTAAACACCAACTCCGGCGGCGTGCAGCCTAGAAAGTTGGCGACCGTCCTGCGCGAGCTCTCGAACTTTTGGCGCGCCAGTTGCCCGGCGCTGTGGGTGCTCGATGCGTTCCCGTACACTTCGCGCAAGGCGGTCGTCATCGTGTCCGCCACTTCTGGCGCTACAAACGTCGTCGCATTGTGATCGAAATACAGCACTTTGGAGTTACAGAGGACGCACGCAAGCGGGCGCCGTAAAGGAGGTTGCGAGGTTTCAATACAATTCTATCAGCGTATGCAGCCCTCTCGCGAACCGCCGATCATCACTCTGACCACTGATTTCGGCTTCGCGGACCATTATGTCGGCACAATGAAAGGTGTCCTGCTCAGCCGGTGCCCCGATGCGCGGCTAGTGGACATCGCCCACGAGATCCCCGCATTCTCCATCCGCGCGGCGGCATACATCCTGGATCAGGCCGCGCCTTACTTCCCCGCTGGAACGGTCCACCTGGTGGTGGTTGATCCGGGAGTCGGCACCGCACGCAAGCCCGTACTAGTCGAAGCTCTCGAGCAGCAGTTCGTGGCCCCCGATAATGGCGTTCTCAGCATGATCGTCGCACGAGATGCCGCCGCGAAAATGTATGAGATAACCAATCGCGATCTTTGGCTTCCCTCACCGTCATCGACGTTTCACGGCCGCGATATATTTGCCCCCGTGGCGGCCGCGCTCGCCAACCGCTCTGCAGTCGCAAAGCACGTGGGACCCCTCGCTCCAGCAATAGAATTACTTTCGGATCTGAACCCGGAGCAAACCGCCGCCGGCCTCTGGCAAGGCCGCGTACTCTCCGTGGACCGCTTTGGAAATGTGATCACCAACTTCAGCGCCGCTATCTTCTCGCAAATCGCCTCTTCCCGTTTCGCATTGTGTGTGCCAACCCGCGAAATTACGGCTTTTCGCGCTACCTTCGGAGACGCGCCTCGGGGTCTCTCCTTCGCTTATTTCGGCAGCTCGGGTTACATCGAGATCGGCATGAACCAGGGAAACGCCGCCGCTGAATTGAAGGTTGGGCCGGAAGATTCCATCAGCCTGCGCCTGTGAAATACAACCATGTCAAGCGCGATATAATGATCGGAAGCACTCCAAAGTTTCTACTCTTAGGTTTCGTTCCCTCTGAGTCTCGACCCCCCTGCGCATGACCGCCGCTGAACCCATCACCTCTACACGCGCCGCCGAGTTCCGCGCCAAACTGCAATCGAAGATCGTCGTCGCTGATGGCGCCATGGGCACCATGCTTTATGCCAAGGGCATCTTCATCAACCGCTGCTTCGACGAGCTGAACTTATCGTCACCGCAACTGGTGAAGGAGATCCATCAGGAATACGTAAGAGCGGGCGCCGAGGTCCTCGAAAGCAACACCTTTGGCAGCAATCGCGTTCGCCTTGCCGCCTTTGGCATGGCCGAGAAGCTGACCGCTATCAATCACGCCGGGGTTCGCCTCGCGCGTGAAGCCGCTGGAGAAAGGGCATTCGTCGCCGGCGCGATAGGTCCTCTGGGAACGCAGATTGAGCCCTTAGGCCCGATGTCTTTCGCCGAAGCGCGCGCGGTCTTTCGGGAGCAGGTCGAGGCGCTCCTCGCTGGCGGCATCGACCTCATCGTTATCGAAACGTTTTATGAACTGAGCGAATTACGCGAAGCCATCTACGCGGCGCGAGCAGCGGCCGGCCCGGAAATGGTCATCGTCGCCCAAGTCACCGTAAACGATGACGGAACACTGCGCGACGGAACCAGCACTGAGACGTTTACTCGCAGTCTCAACGAGTGGCCCGCCGATGTTATCGGTGTAAAC
>JAVKSW010000472.1:0-2928 GCA_039583505.1 Bryobacteraceae bacterium
GCCAGCGCCAGCAGGTGGCCACCGCCGAGTTCCTCCGAGCGAAACGAGCCGGCGTTCCAGCGCTTCGACCCTTTCGTGACGAAACCGGTCGAATCCGGCCTGGATTCCGTTCTGAAAGCGGCCACCCTTGCGGAGGGAAAGCAGCCGGGAAAACGCTGCGAAAGCGGCCACTGATTCCGCTGGGAATCCGGCCACATTTTGGCAGGGAACGGAATGGTGGCCGGGATCGAGCGGAACGTTTTCCACAGGGTTGAGTGCGAAGTAGCGCTGGACACTTTAAACCGGCAAGCGATGCTGCCCGTAAAGGGAGGATCAGGTTGCCGGGCAGGAGATTGTCCATGCGAAAGATCAAAGAAGTTCTGAGACTGAGATACGAGTTGGGCTTGGCGCAACGGCAGATCGCGCGCAGTTGCTCGATCAGCCGGGCGGCGGTGTCCGAGTATCTGGAGCGGGCCGAAGCCGCGGGCCTGAGGTGGCCGCTGCCAGAGGGCTCGAATGACGAGCAGTTGGAAGCGGAACTGTTCCGCCGTCCGGCAGCGGAACCGGCGGTGACCCGCGCAGTGCCTGACTTCGCGCACCTTCATGAGGAGTTACAACGGCACAAGCACGTCACCTTGCAACTGCTGTGGGAAGAGTACCGTCAAGCTCATCCAGACGGCTATCGCTATAGCTTCTTTTGCGAACGCTACCGGCAGTGGAAACGCAAACAGGATGTGGTGCTGCGCCAGGAACACAAGGCCGGCGAGAAAGTGTTTGTCGACTGGGCCGGTGACACCCTTGCGGTGCATGACCGCGAGACCGGACAAACGTGGCAGGCTTCGTTGTTTGTGGCCGTGCTGGGCGCAAGCTCTTACACGTACGCTGAAGCAACTTGCAATCAGCAGATGGCTTCCTGGATTGAAGCGCACATGCATGCGCTCGAGTTTTTCGGGGGCACTCCGCGGTTGATTGTTCCCGACAACGCCAAGACGGGCGTGAGCAGGGTATGCCGTTACGATCCGGATCTGAATCCGACTTATCAGGAGATGGCCATGCATTACGGCGTCGGCGTGGTGCCCGCGCGGCCATATAAGCCCAGAGATAAAGCCAAAGTGGAATCGGCCGTGTTGCTCGCGGAACGTTGGATCATCGCGGCCTTGCGGCACCGGCGGTTCTTCGATCTGGCGAGTTTGAACCAAGCTATTCGCGAACTGCTCGACCGCTTGAACAACCGTCCATTCCGCAAGCGCAGTGGCTCACGGGCCAGCTTATTCGCCGCTCTTGATCGCCCCGCATTGCGCGCTCTGCCGGAGCGGCGCTTCGATCTGAGTCAATGGGCGCATGCGAAAGTGAACATCGATTATCACGTCGCCTTCGATGCGAACTTCTATAGCGTGCCGTATCAGTTCGTGCACGAGAACGTGGAAGTGCGCTCCACGCCCGCAACGGTGGAGATTTTCCACCGCGGGCAGCGTGTAGCTTCGCATGCGCGCTGCCGGGGCGAACACCGCACCATCACGAACAATGAGCATCGGCCCAAGAGCCACCGCGTTCATCTGGAATGGACGCCGTCGCGCTTGGAGCAGTGGGCTACACATGTGGGCCCCAACACAGCGCGCCTGTTCGAGCGCATTCTGTCCGCAAAGCCGCATCCCGAAATGGGCTACCGTTCCTGTCTGGGGCTGATTCGTTTGGCCGGTCAATACACTCCGGTGCGCATGGAAGCCGCTGCCGCGCGTGCCTTGCTCGCCGGCGCATGCCGCTACCAGAGTGTCAAGTCGATTCTCGAAAACTCGCTCGACCGGCAGCCGCTGCCGGAGCAACCGCCGCCGCCACGCGGACCAGCACACGACAACATTCGCGGTGCGGAGTACTTCGAGTAACCGGAGGCGAACGTGCTGGAACAACCTACGATTGAAAAGCTCCTAGCGATGCGTCTGCCTGGAATGGTGGAGGCGCTGCGAGCGCAGCAAGAAGACAGTGCGGTGCAACAACTCAGCTTCGTCGAGCGGCTCTCGTTGCTGGTCGACCATCAATGGAACTGGCGGCAGAACCAGGCGCTCGCCAGGCGCATGAAGGCTGCCAAGCTGCGCATGAATGCCTGCGTCGAGGATATCGACTACCGTGCTACACGTGGCCTGGACAAAAGCGCTGTGCGCGCACTTACGCAGGACTCCGCCTGGGTGCGCCATCACGAGAACATTTTCGTCTTGGGTCCTACCGGAGTGGGGAAAAGCTTCGTTGCGTGCGCGCTTGCGCAGAAAGCTTGCCGCGATGGCTATGCTTCTTTCTACACGCGAGCCGCGGCGCTGTTTCGGGATCTGGCGATAGCGCGCGCCGACGGCAGCTTCCGAAGCTTACTTGCCCGCCTCAGCCGCGTCGATGTGCTGGTTGTGGACGACTGGGCCATGGCGCCCTTGAATGAAACCGAACGGCGCGACTTCTGGGAGATCTGCGAAGACCGGTATCAAGCACGATCCTTGATTCTGACTTCGCAAATGCCGGTTGCGCGCTGGCATGAACAGATCGGCGATCCGACGGTTGCCGACGGCATTCTGGACCGCATCGTTCACAACGCGCACCGCATTGAAATGCGCGGCGATTCGATGCGTAAGAACGGTACTGAGAAGCCGACGCGCTGAAGCAGCGCGCGGGGTTGCTACACAACTGAGCAGGGTCAAGAGGCTGCTGCCCCTTGCCCTGCACCCCATCCCCGCTCGCAAGTGATGCCCTTCGGACACCACTTCACTTGACCATTCCGGCCACTTCCGGCACAATCGGAATGCCAGCGTCGCTTCGCTCCGACACCCCGGCTGCTTTCCTCCGAAAGGGTGGCCGCTTTCAGAACGGAATCGGTGTCCGGCTTCGCCGGAATCGTCACAATACGACCAGCTGGGCGCGATTGCGCAAGAGAGTAGGCTGCTTGGGCTTATGACTGTCGCTTTGTTC
>JAVKSW010000473.1:0-2918 GCA_039583505.1 Bryobacteraceae bacterium
ATCTTGCACCGACGGTGCGCAACCGCCAGGCGCAAGCCAATTACGCGATTGACCAACTTGGACTCCGTCAGACGGAGCTGGAGAATCAGAGGAGCCTGAATCAAGTATCGGTCGATGTCTCCAACCAGGTGGTCGGTTTACAGCAGGCGCGCGTTCGCTATCTCGCCGCCGTGAAAAATCGAGTTCTCGAGCAGCAGTTGCTGGATGCCGAGCAGAAAAGGTTTTCCCTCGGCGCATCCACGACGTTCCTCGTGGTTCAACAGCAGCGCGATTTGGCCACGGCTCAATCGAGCGAAGTGGCGGCTCTCGTTGCTTACAGCAACGCGCGCGTATCACTCGATCAAACCCTCGGCACTACGCTCGACACCAATCACATCTCCCTCGACGAAGCGCGAAGCGGGCGTCTCAGCCGGCCCTCTGTTCTTCCCGCTGTGCTTCCCGCCCAGCCGTAAAGTAAAAGCTTCGAGCCCGTTATCCATTCTTTCCGCCTTGCGTAAAAAGTGCGTTGTGCCCGGACCAGCCGGTTTGGTGTAAGTATTTGAAAAATCTCGATTGCGGCTTTGGCACCTCAGATGCTTATAATGCGTGCGAACGAAACAATGAGATTGGCTCAGGGAAGTATGGTTGTTCCGCACCGCAACCCCGCAGCAAAAAGACACCCCAACCTGTAAAACTTCTACAAACCCCAACATAAAAAGCCCACCCAACCGATTCCCTGAGCAACAATTTCTGACGAGAGAAGCGCCGGCGATGCAGCCGGCTTTTTCTTTTTTGGCGGATCGTCGCGCTGCGGACTCTATAGTAAACCTGTGACCGAACTCCGACTGCTTCCCCTGATCTCGAGTGCTACCGAGATCGTCCATGCGCTCGGTCTCGGCAAGTTTCAAGTCGGCAGGTCGCACGAATGCGATTACCCGCCCGTCGTCGATGCGCTTCCAGTTTGCACCAGACCCGCGATTGCCGTTTCCGGGTCGAGTGCCGAGATCGATCGGCTCGTAAAGGAGCGAGTCGCTGCCGCGCTCAGCGTCTACGACGTGGATTCGGACCTGATCGGAAGTCTCCGGCCCACGCACATCATCACCCAAACGCAGTGCAAAGTCTGCGCCGTCAGTTTGGACGACGTCGAACGGGCCGTGCAGGAGCAGATCTCCATCGACGCACGGATCATTTCGCTGGAGCCCTACGCTTTGGAAGATCTGTGGCTGAATATCCGGCAAGTCGCGACAGCGTGTGCCTGCGAGGAATCCGGAGAAGCCCTCACCCGCGCTCTCAAACAACGAATGCTTGCAATCGAGAGCCGCGCGAAGACGGGTGCTCGGCATTCGGTTGCGGCCATCGAATGGCTGGAGCCGCTAATGGCGGGTGGCAACTGGGTGCCGGAGTTGATCGAAATGGCTGGCGGGGAGAATCTCTTCGGTTTGGCAGGTCAACACTCGCCGTGGATGACGTGGGACGAGCTCGCGGCTGCCGATCCCGATTTCATTGTCGCCCTGCCTTGCGGCTTCGATCTGCGGCGCACGCGCAGCGAGATGCACTGGCTGTCCGACCGCGCGGGATGGAGTGAATTGAAAGCAGTGCGCACCGGTAGAGTCTTTGTTTGCGATGGCAATCAGTTCATGAACCGGCCGGGTCCGCGCTTGCTGGAATCGCTCCAGATATTTGCTGAGATGCTTCATCCGAGCCTGTTCGACCCGGCGCTCGAGCACATCGGTTGGGAGCGGCTCTGAGTTCCGCTCAGCGTGTCGGCTCCAGATTTTCCGCAATCGCATCGGCGATCACTTTGCCGTGGAAGCGGCCGTTCTCAATGAAGATCTCGTTCGTGTGCGTCCCGGCAACGATCACGCCGGCCAGATAGACGCCCTGGCGCTCACTCTCCAACGTCTTGCGATCGGTGATCGGCTTGGAGGTAACCGGATCGAGATGGATACCGTGCTGCTCCATGAATTCGAAATCGGGTCGATAGCCGGTCATAGCGAAGACGAAATCGTTGGGGACCGTCACTTCGCCCTGCGGAGTTTCAAGCACGACCTCATGCGGACGAATCTCTTTCACGGAGCTATGGAAATAGGCTTTGACTTCGCCGTTCTTAATTCGGTTCTCGATGTTCGGCTTGATCCAGTACTTCACGTTGTTCGAAATGCCCGCTCCGCGATGAACCATGGTGACGCGCGCTCCCGTCCAATACAGCTCTAAGGCGGCAATCGACGCGGAATTTTTGGCGCCCACAATTAAAACGTCGTGGTTGTAATAAGGATGCGCTTCCCGATAGTAGTGAATGACTTTTTCCAGATCCTCGCCCGGCACGTCCAGTCTGTTCGGGATGTCGTAGTATCCACTCGCCAGAATGATCTTCTTCGCCAAATAACAGAACCGGTCACCCAGAGTGTTCTCGGTTTGCACGACAAATTTGCCGTCCGTGCCATCAAAGCCGAGTACGCGCTCGTATTGATGGACATTCAATTTGTAATGATCGGCCACCCGGCGATAGTATTTAAGCGCCTCCGTCCGCCCCGGCTTCTCGTTCAGCGACGTCATCGGAATATCGCCGATCTCGAGCAGTTCAGGCGTGGTGAAGAAAACTAGGTTGATGGGGTAGTGATAAATGGAATTGACGATGCAGCCTTTGTCGAACAAAACGGGAGAGAGTCCGCGCTTCTGCACTTCAATGCCGCAAGCGAGGCCAGTCGGCCCAGCTCCAACGATGGCTACGTCAAACGTTTCCATGCTGCCGCGCTAAAGCAGTGCTTCGATCTTGTCGTAGACGGTTTGAAGCACCGAAGGCAACAAGTGAACGTCTTTGCCGGCGCCCTCCGCCATATCGGGCCGGCCGCCGCCCTTTCCGCCGATCGCCTTCGCTACTTCGCCCACCAGCTTGCCTGCCTGCATCTTGCCCGTAAGATCTTTGCTCACCGCTGAAA
>JAVKSW010000474.1:0-2915 GCA_039583505.1 Bryobacteraceae bacterium
CTCCTGGGGAGTTCAATTGGGCGAGCACGATGTGGCACGAACTGAGTCATGTGTATGTGCTCACCGCAACCAATAATCTGGTTCCACGCTGGTTCACCGAAGGACTTTCAGTGCATGAGGAGACTGCGGCGTCGCCGGACTGGGGCGATCGGATGACCCCGGAAATCGTGACCGCCCTCAAGAACAAGAAGTTATTGCCAGTTCTGCAACTGGACCGCGGGTTTGTCCGTCCAGATTATCCGAGCCAGGTAATCGTGTCTTATTTCGAGGCCGGCAAAATCTGCGATTACATCGTCGAGAAGTGGGGCAACGATGCCATCCTCGGCATCATCCATTCCTATGCCGCGCGGAAGTCGACGGCTGATGCTATCAGCGACAATCTGCACGAGACGCCAGCCGTGTTCGACAAAGACTTTTCCGCTTGGCTGGACCAGCGAACTGGGAATACCGTGCGCCATTTCGATGAATGGAAGCAGGGACTCAAAGCTGCGTACAGCGATCTGCAACACGGCGAGAATGATGATGCGATCCGGCAGGGCCGGGCGATTCGCGACTTCTATCCGGACTACGTAGGTAACGAAAGCGATTACGAGCTGATTTCCGCGGCGCTGCTTAGCAAGTCCGACAAGTCCGCTGCGTCGCAGGAACTGGAACGGTACCGCGACACGGGTGGGACAAACCTCGAGACATTGAAGAAACTAGCGCACCTGGAGCAAGAGACGGGCCGATCTAGCCAAGCTGAAACTACTCTCAAGAAGCTGAACTATATTTATCCGGAAGACGAGGAAACTCATCGAAAACTCGGAGGTCTACTGCTGGATAGGGGCGATGCAAATGGAGCTGTTCGCGAATTCGAAGCGCTCCTTGCTCTGAAACCTTCGGACACGGCCGAGTCGCACTACGAATTGGCTAGAGCATTGAATGCCGCGCATCGCGTCGATGAGGCGAAGGACCAGGTGATCCTGTCACTGGAGACGGCGCCGGAATTCAAACCCGCGCAGCAACTCCTTCTTGAATTGAGTCAACCATAATGTCCACCATTACAACCGCATCACCCACAGACTCGGCTGAATTAAAGAGCCGCATTCGCCGGTTTCAAGAAGCGCAAGCTGCCATCAAGCAGGAAGTGCGTAAAGTGATTGTGGGCCAGGATGAGGTCATCGAGCATGTGCTCATTTCCCTGTTTGTCGGCGGCCATTGCCTGCTGACCGGGTTACCGGGAACGGCGAAAACGCTGCTCGTGCGCACCATGGCGCGAACCCTGGGATTGAAGTTCAATCGAATTCAGTTCACGCCCGATTTGATGCCTTCCGATATCACGGGGACGGACATCATCGAAGAAAATCCCAGCACGGGTCATCGCACCTGGACTTTTGTTACCGGGCCGATTTTCTCGAACCTATTACTGGCGGACGAGATCAACCGGACACCGCCGAAGACGCAATCAGCGCTGCTCGAGGCGATGCAGGAATTGTCTTGTACGGTGCGCGGCCATCAATACCGGATTGAGCCGCCGTTCTTTGTATTGGCGACGCAGAACCCGATTGAGTTGGAAGGCACCTATCCGCTTCCCGAGGCGCAGCTCGACCGATTTTTATTTAATACCGTGCTCGATTACCTTTCTTCCGAGGACGAGCTGAAGGTTGTGGACCTGACCACAACGACACACCTGCCGCAAGCCGATGTGGTGACGAATGGCGAAGAGATTCTGCAGTTCCAGGAACTGGTGCGCATGACGCCGGTTGCGGAATCGGTTGCGCGCCACGCTGTGGAGCTGGTGCGAGCGAGCCGTCCGGCGCAGAACGGTGATGGTCCGGATTTCGTGAGGAAGTATGTGAATTTCGGTGCAAGCGTGCGAGCGGCGCAGTTCCTGGTGCTGGCCGGGAAAGCGCGTGCGCTCATGCATGGGCGTTTTCACGTGTCCTATGAAGACGTTCGGGCGCTGGTTGTGCCGACTATGCGGCACCGCGTACTGCTGAATTTCCATGCTGAATCGGATCGTTTGACGTCAGATGACATCTTGCGGCGGCTGCTCGATTGGAAGCCTGCCCCGCGCGGATAGCCGAAGCATGCAGTAGGGACGAAGTGCCGCTAGAAGTCACAAACCGCTTTCTGGATCCAGCCGTATTGGCGGAGATTTCAGGCCTGGACCTTGTGGCGAAGACGGTGGTCGATGGATTTATTTCCGGGCTGCACCGCTCCCCGGATTTCGGTTTCAGCCAGGAGTTCGCGGAATACCGGGCCTACACACCAGGCGACGATTTGCGTCACGTCGATTGGAACGTTTTTGCGCGCACTGAAAAGGCGTACCTGAAACGCTATCGCGGCGAGACGAACACGGCTTTAATGGTTCTGCTGGATGCGAGCGCGAGCATGGCGTTCGGCTCGGGCGCCGTCCGGAAGTTCGATTATTCGAAATATCTGGCGTCTGCGCTGGTTTATCTTGCTCACCTGCAGCGCGATGGTGCCGGTCTTATCGTTTTTCATGACGATGTGGCGAATTTCATCCGCCCGTCGGCGCGGCAGGGCCAACTCATGCGCTTGCTGCACGCTATCGATAACGCGGCGTTGGGGAAGCGAACGGATTTCCGGCGGCCGTTCTTTGAGCTTCAGCAGTTTCTCAGGCGTCGCGGCATCACCGTTCTCATCTCCGATTTTTTTGAGGATCCGGACACAATTCTCAACACAGTTCAGCCGCTGCGCTTTCGAGGCAATGAGCTAATTCTGTTCCACGTTCTCGACGCAAGGGAGCTGGAACCGCAGCTGGGTGAAGCGGCCTTGCTTCTGGACATGGAAACCGAGGATGCGATTGAAGCTTCGCCCGATTATGCCCGCTCGCAGTATCCGGAAAAAATACAAGCCCACATTCAAACCTTGCGATCCAAAGCGCAAGGGGCCGGAATTGAATATTTTCT
>JAVKSW010000475.1:0-2914 GCA_039583505.1 Bryobacteraceae bacterium
GTTGATGCCCCGTACAAACTGCTCATTCAGCACATACCGCGCCATTTCGAGAGTCGGCGTAGGACGATAAGCCGCAAAGCTCTCGGTAAACGCCCTGGGCTTTCCGTACACATGCGCGGCCGAAGATGCCAGCCGCGGAAAATCTGAGATCGTGTCCGGCCATATCTGGTGCCAGATGGAGTCGATTCCCGGCACCTGCACGTACCGCATATCGCGGAAGAAATCTCCCTCGCTCCGCACCAGTTCCATCTGCCGCTCTTCATGGTTCAGGTGGACCTGATATTCCAGGTGGTGAGCCGCGCACCAATCACCCTGAATCTTGAAGAATCCATCCCGGAACATGGCCGAGAAGACGTCCCAATAGTCTGCCTTCGCTCGCCTTTGGGCCTCGGTTCTCTCTGCGGCCTTCTCCGGCGAACTCCGCAAAAAGAACGATGCCAAATAGGCTCGAACGTCGTACCCCTTCACGCTCTGGAAACGAGCAAACAGCGCTGGGGTCCACGGCACGCCGCTCACCGAGTAGTCCGGTTCATCCCCGCGAAAGCCAAGGATCGTCTTCCCGAACTCATCGCCGACTTCCCGCTCGTATTGCTCATGTGTGAACTCCAGAAACTGCTTGGTCGCCGATGGGTCAAGATAGTTTTCCAGCGACTGCGATGCATCCTTCACGCGCCTTGTGTTCGTAGCGGAGCGCGTCGGCGAGGTCTTGAATTCGTGCGCCACCACCATCACCTGCCATGTCCCCGCAGGCGCCTTCCAGTCAATTGCACCGCCACTCACTGGCACCTCAATAGTCGAACCGTCCGCCTTCACCGCCGTCACGGCCACCGTCGCCGGCGCCACTGCTTGTTTCACTACATCGCCGCCTTTGGCCGGGATCTTTTGCGCCACCACTAGCGCCTGCATCCGCATCTCCGGTTTCAGAGTGGTGAACTTGCCCCCTGCAAAACCGCTCGGATATCCCGCATCGTCGACGATCCACATCCGCATATCGCGCTTCTTTACCTCTGCCAAAAGCATCTTGAAGAACTTGAAGTACTCCGGCGAAAGGTACTCGAAAGGCGTGTCGTATCCGCACTGCACCGTCACCGCTGGAAAGCCCAGCGCCTTCAACTGGTCCAGATCACGGCTGACCACCGTCTTATCGACGGCGCCATTCAGCTCGAAGTACGGCTCAGGACCATACTCCGGCGGAGGGGCCATCCACAAGACTGCGACCTCGGCCGCGCTTGGCATCTGGAGCGTCTGCCAGGGCCGCTGCTCCGCCGCAAGCGCTCCCTGCACTGCGATGCCGGCGACTGCCAAGCCGAACGCCGCACTCGCCAACCCTTTGATAACGCACCCTCCCGTCACGCAACAGCTTAGATGCTCAGCGTTGAAGGCTGAAAGAACAATTCGCTGCATTTGTACTCTTCTGCATTGCAAAACGCCCCAATCGGTTGTACTGGTGGCGCGAAACTAGAAGAGAGGATCTGTTCAATATAGAGGAACGGCAATTAAACCGGTGAATCAATTGGATGCACGAGCACACTGGGAAGCAGTGTATGGCACCAGATCTCCCGAGACGGTCAGTTGGTTCCGTCCACATCTGGAGACCTCACTGGCGCTGATTGAGCGGGCTGCTGCTGATCGTTCGGCGTCTCTGATCGATGTCGGCGGCGGCGAATCGACGCTGGTTGACGATCTGCTTGCCCGAGGTTATCGGAACATCACAGTTCTTGATATTTCTCCAACAGCACTCGAAGTGACGAAGAAACGGTTGGGACCGGTTGCGAAGCGAATCGATTGGCTGCTCGCCGACATTACGCAAGCCAAACTGCTGCCTCATTCCTACGACGTCTGGCATGACCGTGCGGTATTCCACTTCCTGACCGAGGCGGAACAACGGGTTGCTTACGTTCAAAATGTAATGGCAACGGTAAAAGACGGCGGGCACGTCATTGTGAGCACCTTTGGTCCAGAGGGTCCCACCGAGTGCAGCGGACTCAACGTGCTGAGATACGATCCGCAATCGCTCCACGATCAGTTCGGTGCACGCTTTTGTCTCGTCGAAAGTTCAAAGGAACTGCACCATACGCCATTCGGCGCCACACAGCAGTTCGTTTACTGCTACTGCAGAGTGGCAGGACGCAAAAAGTAAAGGTCAGCCGCGGTCTGCTAAACCTGGACGCCGAGTCGGCGAAGCTCTTCGTTCGCATCGGAGATTCTGCGTTGCAGCTGGTCTCGCTCGGCGAGCAGGCGCAACACTTGATCAATGTTCAACTGCGACAATGTCGATGTCACCTCCGATCGCTGCTTAGCCAGCAGGCATTCTAGCTGGCTGGCCGCTTTGCGGAACAGGTTTACTGTGCTCGCCAGCTCAGAGTCGATGAAGGCGAGCCTCTTGCGATGGTCGGTCTTATGTCTGTAGATCCTGCCGATCTGCTCGTCGCTACTCATAACCTCCTATCAGAAGCAACAAATTCGGCTCTTCGTTCGTCAGTCTAATTGTGGCAGACTTCTGGAGTATTCTGTCGATTCGGTCAAGGCACTGATCTGGCGTGAGTTGCACAACTATTCCTGAGGCTGAGCACCACTGGCTGGCGGTTTTTCCCGCAAAGAGCACAATGAGCAAATCGCCTACACTGCGCCTCCTTCTAGGGCTGCTGATCACGCTGGGGGCCGTAACGGCCTTCTCCTGGTACGCGCTAGACCAGATCGGCGGTCTTCGCAAGCTGCAGACCGACACCATCGACCTGAACCGACACGATTCATTGTTGCTCCTGAGAGTACAAAACGACCTGAACACCATCGGATTGAAACTGCGGGACATGACACAAGGGCCGCAAACTTCCGGGATTGCGCAATACGGGGGCGAGTTCACGCGTTTGCACAACGATCTCGAGCGCGCGCTGCAAGCCGACGCAAAGATTAG
>JAVKSW010000476.1:0-2910 GCA_039583505.1 Bryobacteraceae bacterium
CCAGGCGCAGTACATGTTGTTTGTCGACGAGCCGAACTTGAGCGAGGCCTCCATCGACCATTACTTGGATACCTGCGCCGATATCAGCGGCATTCATGACACGCTGCTCAAAGCCGACACGGTTGGAACGCTGCAGTCGCTAGTGGAACTCTGGCGGATTCTCACCGTTCAAAACTCCATTCCCGCCGGAGCGCAGGACGCCAGCTTCGCGAAAGTAATTGCGCCCTTTGCGCACGTCAGACAGGAAGCGGAAGTGTTCGATGCGGGGCGTTCCGGGGTGGACGTCCTGTCGGCCGCGGCGGGTGCGCCCGCTGGCGATCGCCAGGACGCCTTGATGGACCTGCTGGTCGGCAAGTTGCGCGCATTGCCCGGCGCGCCATCCTCCCCGTCCGAGAATTTCGTGCGAATCTTTGACGCGCAGCTTCTCATTCCCATCGACACCCTGTTCACCGCGGCGGATAAGACCGCTAAAGGAACGGCCGATGCGAAGACCTTCAAGGACATCACTGAGCAGCTCAGCCGTCTGGAAGAGGCGCACGCCGTGCACTCGTCCCTGTCAACGGAAGAGAAAAGCTCCTTTGCCCTCGGCTATTGGAGCGAGCGGCATACCGAGCAGGAACGCAAGCTCAATCCGGATAAGCTGCTGAAGAATACCGACAAGAAGGATGTCCGCGATGCACTTGCGCCGTTTCTGCGCGATTCGCTGCTCGGCATCCTGTATAGCTATTACGCGCCGTCCGGTGCGCAGTTGCTGCTGACCAATCCGATGTTTGTCCGCAGCCATGACTTCATAGGCCCGGAAAATGCGCCGTCTGCGTGGCGTTCTACTGAGGTTTCCGGCACTGGCTGGCCGGAGAGCGGCGGTGGACGCTTGATGGGCTCTTTGGTCACGCTTCCCTACGCCATCGCGGAAGCCGAACAGAACTTTCTGACTCCCCGGCGAGAACAGGCGCTGATCTGGGGCGATCTGGTGCCCCAAATGATTATCGATGTGACCATCAACCGCTGGAGAAATGTACGGCCGGAACAGATCCGCTGGGTGTCGCTTCACGTCCAGCGCGGGCGCGCCTTGTTCGCCGCGGCTGCGTTGGATCCTTCTGTCGCCAGGCCTGTTCTCGATTCCTACCGCCGCTTTGCCACCCCCGGAGAAGTCGAACGGGTTCAGGACCGATTGCGTGCGGGAAAGTTCGCGGCTGCCACCGCCCAGATTCCAACCTCGGTGCTCTATGCGATCGCGAACGATCCGGCGTTGGCCAACGTGTCGCCCGACATTGCCTCCTCTGAGATCGCTGACATGACCGCGCAAAACGATCCCGATCTGTCGGCCGCCGCCATCTCGCGCTGCTTCGGTACCCCTAAGCCGACGCTGACCCATTCCTATCAGCCCGGGCTTCTCTATCTGCGCACATTCCCCGCGCTGATGGGCTACTCCAGCCGCATACTCGCCGAGACCTGGGAATCGAACAATCTCTATTTTGCTGCGCTCGCCGACGAGACTGCGGTTCCCGTGGATCAGCTCGACGAGTATGTCCCGGAATGGAATCGATCCACCATAGAAAATATCTTTGCGACGCACTTGGAAGACTGGCCTGCTCTGCTGCGCTCCCTCCAAACGGTGGCCAACAATGTAAGGCAACGCAACAGCCAGAGCGCCGCGGTTCATAGCTCGGAGGAGTAACAAGCGCATGAGGACATGGTTACGCGTTACGACCGGTGCATTGGTGGCCGTTCTGGCAGCCGCCTTCTGGCTGCGTGCCCAGGATGAGAGCCAGTCTACCTTCCACGTGAAGGTGGACATGGTGGTGCTGAGCTTCACCGTCACCGACCAGAAGGGCAAGTACGTGAACGGCTTGAAGCCCAGCGACTTGCGAATATATGAGGACGAAATTCCTCAAAAGATAGCCACCTTTGCGGAGGGCAACCATCCTCCCTTGCAGGTGCTGCCGGACGGGAAAACCAGGCTGCTGCATGGGACGCTTGCCGCCGCGACTGGTCCGGGTGGGGTTCCCGACCCGAACGTGGTCGATCTTCGCTCCGATGCTGTCGGCACAAACGTATTCGTGCTGTTCGACACCAGCAACTACATGTATCGCGGCTTCGTATACGCCTCCGACGCGATTGCGGACTTCATACGTGGTCTCGATCGCGCCGACTCGATCGCCGTGTACACCTACAGCCGTAATTTGAATCGCGCCGTATCGCTCAATCGCGACCGGATTTCCGCGATTGCAGGCTTGCGACGAGCCGTGGCCGGCGACGATTCCGCGCTCTATAACTCGCTGCTGCTCACCCTGCGCGACGCAGCCAAGGTGCCGGGACGAAAAGTAGTGATCGTCTTTTCCAACGGCCCGGACAACGCCAGCATGGTCGCTCCCGACGATGTTCGCGCCGTCGCCGAAGACGAAGGCATTCCCATCTATGTCATCTCCACGAGCGAGGTGAACAAAGATCCGATTTCCTCGAGCATTTTCAAAAGAATTTCGACCAACACCGGTGGCAAAAGCTATTTCGCACGAACTTGGCAAAAGCAGGTGGAAGCTTTCGAATCCATCCGCGAGGATCTTGGAAATAGCTACACGGTCACCTACTATCCGCAGCCCAACCCCAACGACGGATTCCGCAAGATTCGAGTTGACCTGACGTCCGATGCCATCAGGAAGTACAAAATTCGTGCGCGCCCCGGGTACCGTCCGCAGCGAGGAATCTGACGTTCAGCTCCGTGGAAGCTGAACCCCTTTCTTCACGGCAAGCGACCCGAAGGCCTGGCATACGGGCATGAGCTGGATCGCATTAATGTTCACGTGAGCCGGCCGGGTCACTACCCAGTGAACCGCGTCGGCAATATCGTCGGCGGTGAGCGGCACGGTGCCCTCGTAAACGGCGTCCGCCCGCTTCTTGTCGCCTTTGAAG
>JAVKSW010000477.1:0-2902 GCA_039583505.1 Bryobacteraceae bacterium
CAGTTCGGAGAAAGATGCGAGCGGTTGGCAGCAGGCCTCCTTTCCGAAGGCATTCGTGCCGGCGATCGCGTCGCGTATTTGAGCTTCAATAACAATCAGCTTCTCGAAGGCTATTACGGAGTGCCGCTGATACGCGCCGTGGTAATGCCCCTGAATGTGCGGCTGACCCCCGTTGAGCTGATTGAGATTCTGAACCACTCCGGCGCGCGCCTATTGATCTTCGAGAACGATTTTACGCCTCTAGTGGCTGCGCTTCGCAAAGCGTGTCCCCTGATTGAGCGTTACGTCGCGATCAACGGTCCCGGCCCGCAGGCGGATTTCACTTTCGAAGAACTGCTCGCGCGCGACCGGATTCGACGACCTGATCTGTTCTCTTTCGACGAAAACGAAATGGCAGAGCTGTTTTACACCAGTGGCAGCACGGGTACCCCGAAGGGCGTCATGTTGTCGCACCGCACCATTTATTTGCATGCCCTGGGCGTAACGGGCAGCATCACGCAAGTGGACTCATTCGTGGAGCTGCACACGATTCCCCTTTTTCACGCCAACGGGTGGGGGCGCCCGCAGACAGCGGTTTTGAACGGTATCAAGCAGGTAATGGTGCGCAGGTTCGAGCCAGCCTCTGTGCTGCGGCTGATTGAAGAGGAAAGGGCAACGGGCATGTCTCTGGTGCCTGTGATGGCGAACGCGCTTCTAAATTGCCCCGAGCTCGGGCGCTTCGATGTTTCCAGCCTGCGGGAGATTCACCTCGGCGGTGCGGCCGCTTCTCCGGAATTGATCGCGCGCATGGAGCGGGCCTTCCATTGTCACGTCATGGCCGGCTACGGGCTGACCGAGACTTGTCCGGTGGCCACCTCGGCCGACGACAAAGACACGGTTAAATACGCCAACGAAGAGGACCGTATCCGCCACCAGGCCACGGCGGGCTGGCCGATCATCGGAAACGAGATCCATGTGGTAGATGCCGAGATGCGTGACGTACCGCGCGACATGCAGGCAATCGGCGAAATTGTGATCCGCGGCGACAACGTGATGGACGGTTATTACAAGGACCCGGAAGCAACCAATCGGGCGATCGTCGATGGCTGGCTGCACACCGGCGACATGGCAGTGTGGGACGAGGAAAACTACATCCACATTGTGGATCGTAAGAAAGACATCATCATCAGCGGCGGCGAGAATATCTCATCGATTGAGGTGGAGAGAGCGATCTTCGCTCATCCGGCTGTGCTCGAGTGCGCGGTGGTGGCAGCCCCCGATCCGAAATGGGGAGAAGTTCCCGCCGCGATTGTGGTGCTTAAGCCCGATCAGCAACTCAACGCCGAAAGCCTCGTTGCCTTTCTCGAGGCACAGCTCGCGAAATTCAAATTGCCGCGTATCTTTCAATTCGTCGAAGGACCGCTGCCGAAAACCGGAACGGGAAAGATCCTGAAACGCGAGCTGCGCGAACCATTCTGGGCCGGCAAAGAACGGCGCGTGCAGGGAATTTAGAGCACCGGCACGTCTACGCTCGCGCCCCACTCTCCTTTTCTTTATCGAAGGCCGCAAATGTCTGGCCGGCTTCAACTAATCGCTTCAACAGCGGAGCAGGTGACCAAAGTTCCGGTCCGTGCTGCCGTTCGAATTCCTCCACGCGAGCGAGCACATTCTCGAGGCCGACCGTGTCGGCGTAAAACATGGGGCCGCCCCGCCACGCCGGGAATCCATAGCCGTAGATGTAGGTGATATCGATATCGACGGTGCGCAACGCGATGCCATCCTCGAGAATCCGCGCGCCTTCGTTCACCAGGGCATAGATGCATCGATCGACGATCTCACCGGAGGAAACCTGGCGGCGTTCGATGCCCGCCTCCCGCGCCGCCTTCTCGATCAGGGCGGCTACTTCGGGATCCGGAGATGGTTTGCGGTTTTCGTCGTACTTTGACCATCCGCGGCCCGTCTTCTGCCCAAGGCGGCCTGATCGGAAGAGCATGTCGGCGGCGAGCGGCTGCCGCACTCCCGGCTTCTCAAACCGTTTGAACTCCTGGCGAATCGCATAGCCGACATCGATCCCAGCCAGATCGTCCATCGCGAGCGGGCCCATGGCCATACCGAAGCCGTACAGAGCCTCATTCACCTGTTCGACCGAGGCGCCCTCTTCGACCAGAAAGAATGCTTCGCGCAAGTAGGGGAACACCATGCGATTACCGATGAAACCGAAGCAGTTTCCAGCAAGCACGGCGACTTTGCCCAGCTTCTTGCCTAAGGCCATGCAGGTGGCAATGACTTCCGGACTGGTCGCTTTGCCGCGCACAACCTCCAGCAAGCGCATCACGTTCGCCGGACTGAAGAAATGGGTCCCGATGACCATCTGTGGACGGCTGGTGGAAGACGCGATTTCGTCTACGTCGAGGCTGGAAGTGTTCGAGGCAAGGATGCAGGTCGCCTTTGCAATGCGGTCAATTTCCGAAAAGACCTGCTTCTTGACTGCCATATTCTCGAACACGGCCTCAACGACGATGTCGGCTTCACTGAAGCCGTCGTAGCTTAGTTGCGGCGTGATGAGGGCCAGCCGTTGATCCATCGCAGCTTGCGAGAGCCGGCCCTTTGCAACGGTCTTGGCGTAGTTGTTGCGAATGGCCGTCGTGCCGCGCTCGAGCGCATCCTGGGCGGTCTCTTTCACGATCACCGGAATGCCTGCGTTGGCGTAGGTCATAGCGATGCCGCCGCCCATGGTGCCGGCGCCAATGACGGCCGCGCGTCGAATCTCAAGCGGCTTGATGTCCTTCGGCAAGCCTGGAATTTTCGCAACGGCACGTTCGCCGAAGAACGCGTGAATGAGAGACTTCGATTCAGTCGAGTACAGGCACTCGTTGAAAAGCTCCGCTTCGCGCTTGCAACCTTCGTCAAAGGGCAACTGGGT
>JAVKSW010000478.1:0-2902 GCA_039583505.1 Bryobacteraceae bacterium
CCGCTCTTTGGTGTCCGGCGCTCGAGACACGCGGAGCCGGCCCAAAGCTATCCCGGCGAGTATGTCTCTGGCAATTACTTCACCATGTTCGGCATCAACGCCCATGCCGGACGTACGTTTAACGCCCGCGACGATCAACCCAATGCTCCGCCGGTTGCGGTAATGAGCTATCGCTTGTGGCAGCAGAGGTATGGATCGGATCCGTCGGTCATCGGTAGCGTCTTCGACCTGGATGAAAAGTCATTTACCATCGTGGGAATCACTCCGCCTGGTTTCTTTGGCGAGCAACTGCGCAATAATCCGCCCGATTTCTTTCTGCCGCTGAACACCGAACCCCTGGTGGAGGCCGATGCCGATCTGAACAAGCATTCCCTCCAGTGGCTCGGCGTGATCGGACGCATTCAGCCCGGCGCCAATCCGGCCTCCCTGGAGGCTGAAATGCGGATTGAGCTCAAGCAGTGGTTGCGCTCGCACTGGGGTGAGATGGACGCCAATGAGCGAGCAAGATTTCCCGAGCAAACTCTGTTCTTGAGCCCCGGAGGCTCCGGTATTCCCAGCATGCGCGAGCAATACGAACACTGGCTCCAGATCCTCATCATGGTCACAGGATTTGTACTGCTCATCGTCTGCGCCAATGTTGCTAGTCTCATGCTGGTGCGCGGCATGGAGCGCCGGCGGCAGATATCGCTGAGCATGGCCTTGGGAGCCCAGGCGCCGCGCCTAATAAGACAGGTCCTCACCGAAAGCATTTTGCTCGCGCTGTTAGGTGGCGCGGCGGGACTCGCAGTCGCATTTTCCGGCACGCGTCTTATTTTGCATTTCGCATTCCCTAGGATTGGCGAGATGGGAGGCATACCGATCCACGCGTCGCCTTCAGTGCCGGTGCTGCTCTTCGCCTTCGGTGTTTCATTAATCACCGGGCTTGCGTTCGGCATCACTCCGGCGTGGATGGCCACGCGAGTAGATCCAATCGAAGCTCTTCGCGGAGCGAGCCGCTCCACCGCCCGCACAGGTTCGCTTCCGCGCAAAATACTTGTGGTGTTCCAGGCTGCACTTTCGCTGGTTCTGTTATCGGCTGCTGGTTTGCTCACCGCGGCACTTCACGGCTTGCAGAATCAAAATCTCGGATTCGATCAGGATCGGCGCATCGTTATGAACATAGAGCCAAGACTTGGCGGCTATCGATACCAACAACTCACGCCACTGTACCGGCGCATCCGTGAATCGCTATTGAGCATTCCGGGTCTCTCTGGAGTAGCTCTCTGTACATACTCGCCTCAAAACGGCAATCAATGGGGCGGCCGCGTCTGGGTGGATGGACATCCGGCGCCCGGACCCAACGACGTCAACTCTGCTTCTTGGGATCGAGTCACAGCGGGATACTTTGAGACCATCGGAAACCATATCATTCGAGGACGCGGTATCTCCGAGCAGGATACGGCCACTTCACGCCATGTGGCCGTTATCAATGAGGCATTTGCCCGAAAGTACTTCAAGAATGAAGATGCTGTCGGAAAGCATTTCGGCCGGGAAGGGATCGGATCGAGGCGCCAATACGAAATTGTGGGCATTGCCAAAGACATCCGCAACTTGACCGACAAACTCGACAAGCCGGCTGGTCCGTTCTATTTCCTGCCGGAATCCCAGCATGATCTTTCCCACGACGCCGCGTTCGAGGAAGTCTCTCCCGGTTCGCATTTCCTGCATGACATTGTCATCGTGACGAGACCGCGAGCGACCGGGCTGTCCGATGCCCGGTTGCGCCACGCCATCGCTTCGGTAGATCCAAATCTGCCCGTCATCTCAATTCGCACTCTGGAAGAGCAGATAGCCAGCCAGTTCACCCGGCAGCGTCTGATCGCGCGCCTTACATCATTGTTCGGAATTCTGTCGCTCGGCTTAGCTTCCATCGGGCTGTATGGAGTGACTGCCTATAACGCCGGCCGTCGGAATAACGAAATCGGCGTGCGTATGGCGCTCGGAGCAGATCGCGGCAATGTCATCGCACTGGTGCTCCGCGGCGCAGTCGGACTGATTCTCTTTGGACTGCTGCTTGGGTTGCCCTTGATCTTCGCCACTGGGCGATTCCTGGGCAATCAGCTTTACGGTATGAGCCCGTACAATCCCGCTGTGACGCTGCTGGCGGTCGCGGTGCTCGGCTTCTCGGCACTGGTCGCATCCTTGATCCCGGCTCTCCGGGCAAGTTCGATTTCGCCGCTGGAAGCGTTGCGCGCTGAGTAAGGCCGTCCTACGACGCCGATGCCCGGCGCGTCTCCGCCGGCGTGATCAATTCGAACTCCGGCGCAATCTTTTGGCCCGCCACCGATCCGTTCAAACCAAGCGCTTGTCGCAGCTCGGCGGTTATAGCCCCACAAAGCTCCGGCCGGTCAAGCAACGTTTGTCGCGCATTCTCGCGCCCTTGCCCGATGCGCTCACCCTTGTAGCTGTACCACGATCCGCTCTTTTCGAGCACTCCGCGTTGCGCGCTCAGATCGAGCACGTCTCCCTCCCGGGAAATGCCCCTGCCATACAGAATGTCCACTTCCGCCTCGCGAAACGGCGCGGCAATCTTGTTCTTTACGATCTTGATCTTGGTTCGATTCCCCACCACCGCCTCCCCGTCCTTGATGGCCGTCATGCGCCGCACTTCCACCCGAACGGAGGCATAAAACTTCAAGGCCCGGCCTCCTGTCGTCGTCTCTGGATTGCCGAACATCACCCCGATCTTTTCCCGAAGCTGGTTGATGAAGATCAGGCAGGTGTTCGCTCGCGAAACCGCGGCCGTCAGCTTCCGCAACGCTTGCGACATCATGCGCGCTTGCAGCCCCATGTGGCTGTCGCCCATCTCGCCTTCGATCTCTGCCTTAGGCGTTAGCGCTGCCACCGAGTCGATCACGATCAC
>JAVKSW010000479.1:0-2887 GCA_039583505.1 Bryobacteraceae bacterium
CGATGGGCCGCCCCAGCGCGTCCACAACGCGGCCGACCATGGCGTCGCCGACCGGGATAGACATGATACGCCCGGTACGGCGCACCTGATCGCCTTCCTTGATATCGCTGTAATTACCGAGAAGCACAGCACCGACCTGATCTTCTTCGAGATTCAGGGCGATGCCGACGGTCTCCGGTCCGAATTCGACCAGTTCACCAGCCATGACGTTTTCGAGTCCGTAGAGGCGCGCGATGCCATCGCCTACGCTGATGACGGATCCGGTCTCCGAAATATTGGCGATCAGGTCGAAATTTTCGATTTCCGACAGGAGGACGCGAGAGATTTCGTCCGCTCTAATTTGAGCCATACTTTTCCTTCAGAATTCCTCTTAATGCAATGAAGCCAGACGCTGGCGCATATTGTCCAGCTTGCCGCGCAAGGTTGTGTCGTATTCCTTCGAGGCGACATGGGCGCGGACGCCGGCGAGTAAATCCGGGTCGACTTTGTAATGGGCGCGAATAAATTTGCCGAGGGTGGCGCCGAGAGCGCGTTCGATCTGTTCCTTCTGTTCGGCGTTCAACTCGCGGGCGGAAGAGATATCCGCGGGAATCCAGCCGAGCCTTTGGTCGACCAGGATTTCGAATTCGCGGCGCATGGCGTCGAGTTCGTGAGTTCGACGATGGGAGACCACGACGAGGAGAAAATTGCGGATGAGGCGGTGAACCCCAAGCTCGTCGGAAAGCTTCGAGAGGACGGCCTCTTTGCGCGTTTTCGAGACGGCCGGCGAGAGCAGCGCACGCTGGAGATCTTTCGAGCCGGAAACCAACGCTTCGATGGCCTGGAACTGCGTGACGGCATCGAGCGGCGCGAGCCCGGAGTTGGGGCCGAAGACCGCATCGGCCAGCGCGCGAGCATAATGAGTAGCCAGAGCGCCGGTCATCTACTTCTTCCCCCGCTCCACCAAGTGAATGAAGTCGCCGAGCAGCTCCTCGGGCTCGCCGGATTGGAAGCGCTCGTGTAATTGACGTTCGGTGAGCTGAAGAGCGAGCTGAGTTGTGCGGCGCCGGAGCTGCTGGATGCCCGCCTGTTGAAGCGCCTCAATTTCGGCGGTGACATTGCGGTGGATGTGATCGATATCGAACTGGGCCTGCTGGCGAAAACGCTGGTGCTCGCGATCGAGCTCGACGGCAGCTTGCTCGCGCATTCTCCGGACCTCGTCGGCGAGGCTGGCCATTCTCTTGTCGATTTCCGAATAGCGAAAATCAGCTTGTATTTTGAGGCCGGTGGCGTCCTGAATGGCCTTCTGGATGTCAGCGGAACGCGCATTAAAGAAGGCCGGCGCGTATTTCCAGATAAGCCATCCGAGTCCGATGGCGAATAACACGGTGTTGATGATTTTCCATTTGGTTACGGCGTCGAGCGCGGCGGTTTCCTGGGCTGCGTTTTCCTGCGCGAAAACGTGCGGCGCACCTGCGAACAGGAGGATGGCGGCCAGCAGAGCAAGCCAGAGCAGGCTGCGGCGCGCCACTAGGCGGCTCTCCGTTTGAGAAGTGAGCTGATCATCTCACGGCTCAGCAGCTCTACGCTCGAGTTCAGATCGGCTTGGGCGGCTTCGACCTGCTGTGCGATCTGCCGCTTGGCTTCTTCGATCTGGTGGTCGGCCTCGGCGCGGGCTTTGGCGATCTCCTGTTCCTGTTCTTCGGTCCACCGGCGGCGCAAGGCTTCGTGCTCCTGGTGCAATTCGAGTCGACCGATCTGCAGCGCGTGCTCGAACTCGGAGGTCTTTTTATCGGCTGCTTCGAAGGCCTGCCGCGCCAGTTCGCGGACGCCCTCGGTGGCTTTTCTCCGCTCCTCGAGGATCCGCGCTAACGGCTTAAAGAGGACAGCCTTTAGATAAAAAGTTAAGGCAATAAAGAAAAGGACGGTGGGGATCGATTTGACCAGCAGGTCACCGAGCTGTTGTAAGGTTCTTTCCATCTAAGCGTTACGAGTCGGCTTCTCAAACCAGTTTTTCAGACCAGTTTTCGGAACCAGGAAAAAGGAGAGCGTGCCGGCCGCGCGGGCGTAAACGCGCCTTTCCTGTACGGCGCACAACCTGAGAATACGCTGTGCGCGCACCACGGACCCGGCGGACTTCCCCTCTACTGAGTTTACGCTAGCATATGCGTTTTTCAGGGGTCAAACATGTGGGTCAATGTTATGGCCGTGGTCCTCAGGTCATCGGATGAGTTCCTCCTAAGCTGCTGACAGGCGGATTGAAATAAATCCCGGATTTTGTGGCTGTGTTCCGTGTTTGCCATGAGGGAACAGCGCGAGAAAAACCGCTTTCCAGATTGGGAGCGGCTGCACTCGACACGGTTTGCTCGCTCCGTTAGACACAAATGCGAGGAGAAAAGGTTATGAAGAATTGTTTCAGGAGCGGGCGGGCGAATCCGTTGCGAATCGCCGCGAAATTCGCAGCATTCGGGATCATTTCAGGATTTTGTCTTGCCCCCAGCTTGCTGGCGGCGTCCATCGTCGCTCCTAATGGATTGGGGACCAGGGACGGAAACATTAACAATGTGGTGCCGTTCAGCCCGGGCTGGTTCGGCGACCCCAACACCAATCGCTACCAGCAGGTTTATGCGGCCAATCAGTTCGGACCGACGGGCACGAGTCTGGATATCGGCTCGATCGCATTCAGGCTGGATGCAATCGATGCCGGGGCCGCGTTCAGTGCTACGTATCCGAGTATTCAGGTGGATCTTTCGACGATTAGCGCCGGGCCCGACCAGCTTTCCGCTACGTTTGCGAATAACGTGGGAGCCAACAACACGGTTGTGTATAGTGGCGCGTTGACGTTCACCAGCCTGGGTGCCGCGAACCCGAACCCATTCGCTCTGGTAATCAATCTGCAGACGCCGTT
>JAVKSW010000480.1:0-2885 GCA_039583505.1 Bryobacteraceae bacterium
CCGAGCATGCAAGCTTCCGCTTCTATCCCGCCGACTCCCCACCCGACCACGCCCAACCCGTTGACCATGGTCGTATGGGAATCGGTGCCCATCAATGTGTCAGGGTAAGCTTGCAACGCGCCTTTCGACGAATCGCTGAAAACCACACTGGCCAGATATTCCAGATTCACTTGATGGACGATGCCGGTGTCCGGCGGGACCACGCGGAAATTCCGAAATGCCTTCTGGCCCCAGCGCAGAAACGAATAGCGTTCCTGGTTTCGCGAGAACTCGAGCAACGCATTCTCCTGGAAGGCCTCGTGGGTTCCGAACGCATCCACCTGCACCGAGTGATCGATTACCAGATCCGCGGGAATCAGCGGATTCGCGAGCTCGGGGTTGGCCCCCAGCTTCTTCAACGCATCGCGCATCCCGGCCAGATCCACGACGCACGGCACGCCGGTAAAATCCTGCAATAAAATGCGCGCCGGCCGGAATTGTATTTCCTGCGCCGGGGTTTTCGAATCCCACTTGGCTACGTACTCGATGTCGCCGGATTTCACGGTCCGCTGATCTTCAGATCGCAGCAGATTCTCGAGCAGGATCTTAATCGAATAAGGAACTCGCTCGATCCTAATTCCTGAGACCTTGTCTAAAGCATCGAGACGAAAGATCTGGTAATCGCGGCTATTGACACGCAGCGTTGCACTTGCGCCGAACGAATTCTTACTGGCCATCTCAATTCCAGTGTAAGACCGCTGTATAAGACGGTGCCGGGCGCGATTACATGTATTCCGGCTGCTCGATACCCAATACAGCTAAAGTGTCGAGCAATTGGCTGCGAACGTAATTGGTAAGCCAGAGCAGGACCGCGCGCTTTTCGGCGTCTTGTTCGGCAATCACGGGCTGCTCATGATAGAAATTATTGAACGATTGCGCGAGTTGAAAGGCATATTTCGCCACATGCGCGGGCTCGCCCGAGGCGATGGCGCGCTCGATAACGCTATCCGATTTCGACGCCAAGAGCAGCAATTGCCAAAGATTCTCCGACTCGAACCAGCGCTTCAGCACATCGGCAGTCAGAACTTGGTCGAACGCCGGCAGGCTCCCTCCACGATCGACGAACTTCCGAAGAATGTTGCCGGCCCGCACCGCTGCGTATTGAACATACGGTCCAGTCTCGCCTTCAAAGCTGAGCGCCTCCTGAAGATCGAAAGCAATCACTGCATTGCGCGTGAACTTTAGCATGAAGTAACGCAGCGCGCCCACCGCTATCTGTGTCGCTATGCGTTGACGCTCGTCGGGTTCGGCTTCGGGATGGCGGTCCGCGACCTCCGCCAAGGCAGTCTCAATGAGCTTGTCGATCAGATCGTCCGCTTTCACACCAAGCCCTTTTCGCCCTGAGACTTCTACGTACGTGCGGCGCTTGTCTTCTTCGGAAAGCGGGATGTTCAGCTCTGCGCAGGTGCGCGGCGTTAGCGCCACCATTTCATAGGAAAAGTGAATGGAGGAGTCCGCCTGCGCCTGGAAATCGAGTGCCCGCAACCCCGCTGTCACCACGTCCTGCAAATAAGACTGGCGCGAGTCGATGACGTTGAACACCTTGGCAGCGTGCCCGAATTGCGGCGTTTGTGTATCGCTCGGCTGATCGGCCGTGACCCAAACCTGCTGGCCGTCCGGATAGGATGTCCACGGCCGGTAGAAGAAGTCTTTCCCCAGTAATCCGAACTTCCACAACTGATAGGCGATGTCTTTCCCTACATACGTCACGGTCCCGTTGGATCGCACAATGACTTTGCTGTCTTCCTCACCCTCGTTCGCGTCGGCAACGGTGCCCGGCTGCTTGAATGCGGCTGCGGGCATGACCCAACATCCTTTGTTTTTGCCTTCGTTTTCGAAATAAATTGCATTTCGCTGCTTTAACAATTCAAACGCAGTGGCCCAAAACTGCAAGTGAAGGATTTCACTCTCGCGCGGAAGTAAATCATATTGAACGGATAGCCTGTACATAGTCCGAAGATGCGCCTGGACCGTGGCATCGGCGATGATGTGCCCCAGTTCCGCTATCTCGCCTTCGCCCGACTCAATCGCGTGCAGTATCTCTCCACGCCAAGCGAGCGAGGCCGGATCGTTCTTGTAATGGGCTGAAATACGGGCATACAGGTCCCAACAGAGGTAATCGAACCGCGTCACTCCATCGTCAATCAGGGCCTGAACATCCGTTGCGCTCCGCCTCTCGAGATAATGAAAGGCAGCCACAACGTCCGCGACCTGAACACCGGTGTTGTCGATATAGTTCTGTACTTCAACTGCCCGCCCCGATCGGCGCAGCATTCGGACAAACGTATCGCCTAGAATGGCGTTCCGCACGTGCCCGATGTGGGCGGCCTTATTCGGGTTGATATTCGTGTGCTCGACAACGATTTTGCCGCAGGCGCCGGCCTCGCCTACCTCGGCAGCGCGTTGGACCAGCGATGCCGCGTAGGCCGCCCTGTCGAGCCGGACGTTCACATAGCCGTTTCCGGCAATCTCGAGCGACGCTACTCCCGGCAAGTTCCCCATCGTCGCGATTAGTTCCTCGGCGATCCGCCGGGGCGGCTTCTTCAGTTGACGGGCCAACTGAAAGGCGGCCGGAATGGCCAGTTCGCCGAAGGCGTTTTGCTTTGGTTCTTCAAGTGCAACTTTAACTTTGACCGCGAACAGCGAGTTCACTCGCTCCTCAACTGCGGCTGCTAATTGGGCCTGTATCTGCTGAAACACTAGTTCTCAGTATGCCCGACGTCGAATCGTACAATGGGGTGTGCCCAGGGTGACCTTTTTGCCGGATAACAAGACGGTTGAATTCGAATCGGGCAAACTTCCCTACCAGGATCACGGTAAGCCGGCATCCATCCTCGACGTGGCGA
>JAVKSW010000481.1:0-2875 GCA_039583505.1 Bryobacteraceae bacterium
GGATCACGACTCCCGCCGACACAATGATAAAAGCGAAAAGCGTTCCGATGTTCGACAGGTCCGCGAAAGTTCCGATGTCCCAAATGCCCGCCGGCAGTCCCACCGCCAAACCCGCCAGCCATGTGCTGACGTGAGGAGTCCGGAATTTGCGGTGCACGCGCGAAAACAGGTCGGGCAGTAAGCGGTCGCGCGACATGGCAAACCAGATGCGCGCCTGCCCATATTGATAAACCAGCAGCGATGACAGCATTCCCAGCAATGCACCCACCGTAACGGTGAATCGCAGCTTGCTCATGCCGATAGCCGCCAGCGCGTTTGCCACCGGAGAAGCGTTGTCGAGCGTTCTCCAGTTCACGATGCCGGTCAGCACAAAAGCGACCGACGTATACAGGAGACCGCACACGATCAGAGTTCCGATGATGCCGATCGGCATATTCTTTTGCGGCGTGTGGCATTCCTCGGCCGCCGTTGACACCGAATCGAAGCCGATAAACGTAAAGAAGACGATGGCCGCGCCGCTCACCACTCCGGGAAATCCATTCGGCAGGAAAGGATGAAGGTTCGAGGCTTGAACCGCGCGCGCGGCCCCGAAGACGAACAGCAGAACCGCCGCCAGCTTAACGACCACCATGAAGTTGTTCGCCCCTGCGCTCTCTTTTACTCCGCGCACCAGAATCCAGCTCAACAGCATCACGATAAGAAAGGATGGAAGATTAAAAAGGCTCCCCGTGAAGCGGCCCTCCATGATCGCCGGCTCGGAAAGATACTTGGGAAGGTGAGCGCCGAATAGGTAGTCGCACATCACGTTGAAGTAGGCCGAAAAGCCCACCGCGACCGACATATTCGACACAGCGTATTCCAGGATCAGATCCCATCCGATAATCCAGGCGAAAATTTCACCCAGCGTCGTGTACGCGTAGGTGTACGCGCTGCCCGCGGTCGGAATCATGGAGGCCAGCTCCGCATAGCAAAGCGCCGCAAACCCGCAAGTCAGAGCCACCAGCAGAAATGACAACGTCAGGCCGGGTCCTGCGCCCGGACGGCCGATCGTCGAAGCCGCGCCGCCCCCGTGCAGGAGCAGATCCAGCAGCGGAGCGTTCAATATCGAGCGAGCGCTGAGGTGCTGCCCCGCCGCCGCTGTTCCGGTAACGGTGAAGATGCCCCCGCCAATCACCGCGCCGATTCCGAACGCGATCAGGCTCCATGGTCCCAGCGAACGCTTCAGCCTCTTGCCTTCGACGTGTGTCTCTTCCACCAGCACGTCGATGTCCTTCGTCTTCAGCAGCTGGTTCATCGGTTAAGGGGCAGTATACCGGCAACGGCCGATCGCAACGTAATGTCACATAGTCACAGAGGTAACGTCTATCCCGTATGTTGCAGTCTAGGGGCTTTCACTTACTAACCTTGTTGTCTCTTGCCGCATTGCCGGCACTCGCACAGCTCAGCGCCAGTCTTCAAGGCGTCATCACGGACCCGACCGGTGGTGTCGTTCCGGGAGCGCATGTCAAGCTCCTCAACAATGGCACGCAAGCGACCCAAAATACCGTCACCAATGACCAGGGATTCTATCGTTTTAATCAACTTCCCGCAGGCACCTACACAGTGACCATTGATGCGCAGGGATTCCAGACCTCGACCGTCACCGGCGTTCAAGTGGCTGCCGATCTTCCGCAAACCTCCAACGCCACCCTGCAGGCGGGCAACATTCAATCCTCGGTGACCGTGAGTGCATCCACCATTCCGGCGCTGCAAACAGCGGATGCGAGCGTCAGTGGAACAATCGGCAGCGAGGCGGTCCGGGACCTCCCCTCCTTCGGTCGAGATCCGTATGAATTGATCCGGACCATGCCCGGCATCGCCAGCACCGGCGGCCGGAGCGGTAATGGCCAAACCGTGTTCCTCGGAAACACGAGTGGCCCGGGCCAATCGAACACCGGTATCTTTCAAACTGAGAACCAGGTTCAGGTGAGCGCCGCCGGACAACGCGTCGAGCAGAACGTGTATTACATCGACGGCGTAAATGTGAATAGCCTCGGTTGGGGCGGTGCGGCGGTTGTCACTCCCAATACGGAGTCGGTGCAAGACATTACGGTCATAACGGCCGATTACGATGCGGCAGATGGGCGCGGCAGCGGCGCCCACGTCAAGACCACCACCAGGGCCGGCACGGACCAGTTTCATGGCAGCGGAGTTTTCGTTTATCAGGACCCGAATTTCAACGCGTATAACAAATGGGGCGGCCCCAATAACGCTCCGCCCGTTCGCGTCCAGGACAATTACCGCCAATACGCCGCCAGCATCGGCGGCCCTGTCATAAAAGATAAGTTCTTCTTCTTTCTTTCGTACGAGGGCCTGCACAATAAGACCACTTCCTACGGTCAGGCTTGGGCCACGACTCCGCAGTACCGCCAGCTTGTCGTCGCGGACCGGCCGGGCTCGACCATAGCCAGGATCTTCCAATCGGCTAACGCCAATCCGAGAACCGTCGCCGTATTAGGCGGACCGGCAACAACTTGCGCGGGCCTTTTCGGCCCCGCAAACGGAGCCGCCTTGTGCCGTGATGTGCCGGGTGGTCTCGACTTGGGTTCGCCCAGTCCTGTCGTCGGCACAAACCCGTTCCTTCCCATCTATCCTGCGGCTCTTTCAAACGGGGGCGGCTTCGACGGCGTCCCTGATCTGCAATACATTCAGTACTACACTCCGGGCGAGCAGATTGGAAATCAATTCAATGGCCGATTCGACTTCAGCCTTACCCCCAACGACCTAATCTTCGCGTCCACCTACATTACACACTTGAATTCATATTCCGCGCAGGCTGCAGCGTCGTCGGCGCCCGACGCCGAGACGTACCAGAAGCCGTTGAACACTGCCATCA
>JAVKSW010000482.1:0-2874 GCA_039583505.1 Bryobacteraceae bacterium
GCTGAACACAGCGAGGTTTGAGCCGATGGCGACGGTCAGAATGAGAATGAATATCAAGGCAAAGCCGGGGCTTTTCTTGAGGGAACGAAAACACTGCCGCAAGTTGCGCTCGCTTGCATCGAGCCAGCGCCAGCGGTCCACGTCGCGACATTGTTCGCGTGCTTGCTCCAGGCCGCCGAACTCGATTCGCGCTCGCCGCAGCGCTTCCTCCGCGCGCATGCCTTGGGCAACATGCTTTCTAGCTTGCAGCTCAAGATGCGCGCTCAACTCTTCCTCGAGCTCGCCTTCCGCGCGGCCGCGCCGAAGAAGCGCTTCTAACCGACGAAGAAGGCCCTTCCAACGCATGTCACGCCCTCTTCAAAACGCGACTAATAGCCAGTGAAAGGCGCGCCCAATTGTCTGCCTCCAGGTCGAGCTGTCTGCGTCCCGACGGCGTCAGGCGGTAGAAGCGGGCGCGCCGGCCCAACTCCGATGTACCCCACTCGGCTTCGATCCACCCTTGCTGCTCGAGGCGATGCAGTGCTGGATATAACGAGCCTTGATTGACCCGCAAAACGTCTTCGGAGATTTGTTGAATTCGTTCCGAAACCGCCCAGCCGTGCTTGGGACCAGTGGAAAGGGTTCGTAGTATGAGTAGATCGAGCGTGCCCTGCAGCAGCTCAAGCCTGGACTGCTTGTCCATAGTGTCGCCTGCCTACAGTATAAAGAAGCTGCTGTCGGATGTCAACAACAAGCGAGGCAAGTCGAGCAGGAAAGCTTCTCAGTTCCGCTTATTCTTTTGGTGCAATGCCGAGCGCCTTCATTTTTCGGTACAGATTGCTGCGTTCGAGACCGAGCAGCTCGGAAGCGCGCGTGACATTCCCGCCGGTCTCTTCAAGTTTGCGCAGGATGTACTCGCGTTCGGCGGCTTCCTTGACCGCATGAAGACTCCCAAACCCTTCCGCGGGTTTACCGTTTTGAGCCCTGCGAGCACCGTCGAGAGCGAGATGGCGCATTTCGATGCGGCGTTGCGGATATAAGATTACGATCCGCTCCATCAAATTGCGCAGTTCGCGGACGTTGCCGGGCCACTGATGGCTCATCAACCCTGCCACCGCGTCCTCGCTCAGCTCCTTCGGTTTGCGCCCATACGCCACCGTAAACTCCCTCAGGAAATGAGCCGCGAGCACGGGTATGTCTTCGGCGCGATCACGCAAGGGCGGCACAGTGAAGGGAATCACGTTGAGCCGGTAAAAAAAATCTTCGCGAAAATTGCCGCGCTCAATTTCTTTTTCGAGATTCTTATTGGTAGCCGCGATGACGCGGGCATCCACCTGAATCGATTGCGCGGCGCCTACCGGCTCAAACCGGTGCTCATCCAACGCACGAAGCACTTTGGCCTGAGTTCGCAGGCTCATGTCGCCCACTTCGTCAAGGAAAAACGTTCCGCCGTGCGCCTTCTGCAGTTTCCCGATCTTGTGGTCGGCCGTGCCGTCCAAATTCGTGCGGCGATGGCCGAATAATTCGCTTTCGATCAGGTCCTCCGGCAGAGCGGCGCAGTTCACTTCGACGAAAGGCCCGTTGACGCGCTGGCTGGCCCGGTGGATGGCCCGCGCCACCAGCTCTTTCCCGGTACCACTCTCGCCATAGATCAGCACTCGTCCGTTGGTTCCGGCCATCAACTTGAGCTGTTGACGCAGCGCCTTCATCGGAATGCTGTCGCCGATAATTTCCGGCGCCCCCGTGTCCTCGCGCAGCCGCTGCAGTTCCAGATCCATGCGCCGCTGCTGCACCGCGTTCTTGAGAACGACGCTGACCTTTTCTATCGTCAACGGCTTCTCGACAAAATCGAAAGCGCCCAGCTTCGTGGCCTTCACGGCGGTTTCGATGTTGCCGTGGCCGGAGATCATGATGACGGCGGGGCGCGATCCAGCGGGCAACTCCTGGATGCGGGCGAGTGTCGTGAGGCCATCGATGCCGGGCATCCAAATATCGAGCAGCACGGCTTCGTAGGACTCGCGCGCGAGTTCCGCCAGGCACCCCTCGCCATTTTCAACCGTAGTGCACTGATAGGCCTCATCGCTGAGGACACCACGCAACGACTGGCGAATACTCGCCTCATCATCGACAATAAGAACCTTTGGTCCGCGTACTGCCATTCGGGAGCGCTATACCTTCAGCGTAGCGACGTGTGTGTCTTTCACTGCAACAGGCCTCGTCTCGGCGGCGGGGAAAGCGTTCAATTCAACCACGAATCGTGCGCCCGCCGGGTAGTTGTCTTCCACCCTGACGCGGCCATGGTGGTCCGTAATAATGTGGCTGACGATCGCCAGGCCGAGTCCGGTTCCGCGGCCCTTCGTCGAGAAATAGGGGAGGAACAACTTTTCCTTATCCGCGGCGGAAATCCCCGATCCGGTATCGGTGACGGACAACTCCACCGTATCGCTCGTCAGCTGCGACGTTGCAATGAGAAGCCTGCGAACAGGCGCATCCTTCATCGCCTCCGCTGAGTTGTCGATCAGGTTCACGATCACTCTCTTGATCTGTTCTTTATCGGCCATCACCTGCGGAATATTGCGGTCGAGCTGCAGGGAAACCGAAATTCCATCGAGCCTTTCTTCGAACAGTGCCGTCGCGCTCTCCACGATTTCATTCAGATCTGTCGCCACCGGCTGGGCGGTCGGGAAACGTGAAAACTGCGAGAACTCGTCAACCAGCGATTTAACCGTTTGCACTTCCTGTTGAATTGTTCCGGTGCATTCTTCGAGGATGGCCCGAGTGTTGCGGTCCAGGTCGAGCCGCAACAATTGCCTGGCAATGCGATCGGCGGAAAGGGAGATCGGCGTAAGCGGGTTTTTGATCTCATGTGCGATTCGCCGCGCCACTTCCTGCCAG